>JAEUJH010000085.1 GCA_016794825.1 Gemmatimonadota bacterium | reverse complement strand
CGGCCGTCCGCGGGGTACACCCCACGATCCGAGCGGCGACGCGGAGCGGCGGGAACGGGTGCGGGTCTCCGCCCGGCAGCTGGTCGAAACCGCGGACTTGATCCGGTCGAATCTGCCGAAGTAACTCGGCGTCACTGCCGCGGCCGGGCGAGCTCCACCTCCGACAGAATGAACCCGAACGCCGCCCACCCGCCCGACGCAACCGACCGCTGGAACATCGCTCGCGCCGAGGCGGTATCGCCCCGGACCAGGTGCCAGTTGCCGAGCCCGTAGGCGAGGGTGGCTCCGGCAACCGGGTCGTCGCCCTCGCGGAGCAGGTCATCCGGCTTGATCGATCCTCGATAGAACGCCAAGCGGCGAGCATAGATGTAGTTGGGATCCACGGGCAGCGAGTCCGGTCGCTGCGCCAGCATGCTCTGGGCCTCGGCCATTCGACCGGCACGCGCCAGCGACATCCAGCGCCAGTCGGTCGATCCGGCCAGTTCACCCGCGTCCGGGGCGACGGGCTGGGCCCGACGGAACAGTTCCGCCGCGCCGGGAAAGTCACCCCGGAGGAAACGAATGATGCCGAGGTGAAAGAGCGCCCCGTAGTTGGCGGGATCGAGGCTCAGCGCGTGGGTCAGGTCGGCGGCCGCCTTGTCGAACTCCCGCACCGAGAGATATCGGTGACCCCGCCACCGGTACAGCATCGGGTGATTGGGCGCGATCGCCAGGCCCCGGGTAAAGGTCTCGATGGCCTCCCGGAACTGCTGCGCCCCGGACTGCGCAATGCCCAGGGCAATGATCAGGTCCACGTTCCGCGGATCGCGTGCCAAGGCCGCCTCGGCCCGGGCAATCGACCCGGTGTCCGGTCGGGAACGGTACTCCACGCCAGCGGGGGAGCGATACTGAACCGACTGGGCCGCGGCCCGCCCAGCGCCGACAGCCACCGCCAGGAGAGCGAGGACGAGGCCCCTGGCGCGCCAGAGATCCGGGACGGTCACAACGCGAGGCTTCATGGGGCCACTCGAATGGGGAGGTCAACGAAAGTAGCCGGGAACAGGTCGTGACGAGGGGGCCGGTTGGCGAGGCATCGCAACGCGGCTAACCTACGAGCATCCCGACAACAATCCGACGCCTTCCCGAATCGCCATGACATCGCGCCGACCCCACGAGCTACCCACCGCTTGGTCTGCCACGCTGTTGCCCCATCCGAAGCGCTTCAGTCGCAGCAAGGCCATCGGTTTCTGCTCGGACGCTCCCGTGGGCACCGCCGAAACGAACGCTGGCAAGACCTCGGCCTGCTGGTGGCCTGGCGGCCAGGCCGAGTTGCTGGTCCTCGAGGGGTTCTCCGAGCTGGACGCACTCTTCGCTCGCGGCGACACCATCCCGGGCTCCTGGAACCGGAGGAAGAGCGGCAAGGGCGGCGCGGCCGCGTGGCGAGCTTCCGAGACGGGACTGGTTGGTCGCGACCTGCACGACCCTCGGTTCGAACGGACGTGGGCCGAGGGAGCCGGCGGAGGCCTCGTGGTCGGGGTCGGAGTTCACAAGGGGAAGCTCGGACGGCGGCCCCGGAACTCGGGACTGGTGTGGGATGAGGCCGGGACCATCCGGGAGATCACGGCCGGGGAGGACGTCAGCCTGGGGGCGACGGACGGCACCCGCCTGGCCGGCAGCGTGGGTGGTCGCGCGGCCCTGTGGCCCGCCATCGACGCCGCGCCGATCGATCTCGCGACGGAGGCCATGCCCGCCTCGGAGGTCCGGGCATTGGATGATTCACTCCAGATCGGCTACGCATTCGGCCACGACTCGGCCCGGGCGGTGATCTGGAACGGCACGCCAGAGTCCCTCCGCGATCTCACCCCCGAGGGCTTTGCCGAGGCCCGAGCGTTCGACGGAGCCCACGGGTTCCAGGTCGGTTTCGTCCGGGCCAGACAGGCGACCCCGAGCGGCTTGGCCGCGTTCGACGATCGGGCCGTCATCTGGAACGGCTCGCCGGACCGCTGGCTCGACCTCAACGCCGTGTTGCCGCCGCCCTTCAACGCGTCGACCGCCTGGGCCATTCAGTTCACCAGAGACTCGGTCCTGATCTGCGGCGAGGCAAAGGAGGTCGAGGTCAGCGACCCTGGGACGGCGCGCGAGTCGCACGGGATCGCGCGCTGCCAGGCGGTCCTCTGGACCGCGGAGCTCCGTTGACCGAACCGCCGCGATCCTCGATGCCC
>JAEUJH010000066.1 GCA_016794825.1 Gemmatimonadota bacterium | reverse complement strand
ACGACGTCACGGCGAAGGGAGCAAGCGCATGAGACAGTTCGGGATTTTCGCGGCGGTGGTGGTGGCGATGGCGAGTGGCGTGGCGGGTTCGGCGGTCGCGCAGCAGAAGGCGTCGCCGCGCGACAGCGTCAAGGCTACCATTGGCGGCGGAACGGTGTCGATCAATTACGGCCGGCCGTCGATGCGGGGCCGCGAGATCATGGGCGGCCTGGTGCCGTGGGGTCAGGTCTGGCGGACCGGGGCCAACGAGGCCACCACTCTCGTCACCACCAAGGCGCTGATGTTCGGATCGGTCATGGTCCCCGCCGGCACCTATACGCTGTTCACCGTCCCGGGCAAGGACGGCTGGAAGCTGATCATCAACAAGCAGACCGGCCAGTGGGGCCTCGAGTACCACGAGGAACAGGATCTGGCGCGGGTCGACATGAAGGTCGAAGCGCTGACCGCTCCGGTCGAGATGTTCACGATCAAGCTCGAAGCCAAGGGCGGGAGCGGGACCCTCCGCCTCGAGTGGGAGAAGACGGCCGCGGTCGTGTCCTTCATGGCCCACTAGGCGGGACGGCTCATGCGCGACGCTGATCGGGAACCGCTCGCGACGATCGCGCTGATCGCCGCGTTCGCCGACGGATTCCGGGCGCCGGAGGAAGTGGCCCAGCTCAAGACCATCGCCGCCGAAATCGGCGGCGGCGACTACGACACGATCGCTCGTCGGGTCTTGAGTGGTCAGTCGGCCCTGGGCGACGTCGTGGCGCGGCTTTCCGACGACGAGGCTCGCCGGAAGGCGTACGAACTGGCCGTCTCGGTCGTCTACGCCGACGGCGTCGCCACCGAGCAGGAAAAGACCTTCCTGGCCGACCTGCGGCGCTCCCTCGGCCTGGACGGCGGGGTGGTGGCCGAGGTCGACCAGGCCGGCGCCGGCCTGGGCGCGGCGGTGGCGGACCCGGGGGTGGCGGAAGAACCGGCGGCTCCGTCCGCCCCGTTCGACGATCAGATTCTCCAGACCGCCATGCTCGCGGCCGCCGTCGAACTCCTCCCGCAGAATCTGGCCACGATGGCCATCGTCCCCCTCCAGCTCCGGATGGTGTACCGAATCGGTCAGCAGCACGGCCATCGCCTCGACGCCGCCCAGGTCAAGGACCTGGCCGGCGTCTTCGGCATCGGAGCGGCGGGGCAGGTGGTGGAAGGGGTGGCGCGGAAGCTCCTCGGCGGGCTGGCCCGGGGGATCTTCGGCCGGGGGCTCGGTGGGGCGGCCGGGGGGCTGACCGGCGCGGCCGCCGGCGTGGCCCTGACGTTCGCCACCACCTATGCCCTCGGCCACGCCGCCCAGCAGTACTATGCCCAGGGTCGAGCCCTGTCCCGGGCCGACCTCCAGGCGCTGTTCGCCCGGCTCAAGGACGACGCGGGTGGGATCTTTCCTCGGGTGGAACGGCAGATCCGCGATCTGGCCGGCACGCTCGATCTGGGGGAAGTGATGCGACGGGTCCGAGCCTGATGCCTCCCCGGCCCGGTCAGGTCGCCGGGCCGGGCGTGGCGAGGACCGAAACCCGGTGCCACGCGTTGTTGACGTAGCCTTTCACGTTCCACACCTCCGACAACCGCGCTGGCTGGGTTCGGCCCCGCCGGTCCCAGGCTCGAACCACGATCTGGTGCGCGCCCGGCGCCAGATCGGCCGTCGCGCGCCACAGCTGCCAGGTCCACCGATGTCCGGTCGCCTCGAGGCGGGTCGGTCCCCAGGTGGTGCCGCCGTCGAGCGAGAGTTCGACCCGATCCACCGCCTCGCCGTCCGGTCCGATGGCCCATCCGGCGACCTCCACCGGCCCGGCCGTGACCCGGGCTTCGGCTTCCGGGGTCAGGATGACGGAGTTGAGGGGAAGGCTGCCTAACGCTTCGCCGTCGGAGACGTCGCGGGGATCGGCGGGGTTGGGGGTTCGCTGGACCCGATAGGCCTTGGTCTGGAAGTAGTTGGCCGAGGGTTCCCGGCGCACGGCAATTTCGGCGAGCCACTTGACGCTCCGGGCGCCAATGTAGCCCGGCACGACCACCCGGACCGGAAAGCCGTGGTCGCGGGGCAGCGGTGCGTCGTCGAGCGCGAACGCGAGCAGAACGTCCGGGTCGCGCGCCTTGTCGAGGGGCACCGATCCCCCGAATCCGAACCGATGGCCGTGCCGTTCCACCTGGTCGAGGCCGGTGAACTCGACATGCTGGGCCGCCGGATCGACCCCGACGGCCGTGAGCACATCGGCCAGACTCACGCCCCGCCACCGGCTGGTCCCGGCCGGCTCGGCGCCCCAGGGCAGTTCCCCCGGCAGCGGACCGAGGGCCAGGAACTCCCGGCGTCGGAGTCCGGCGCAGATCATCGTGGCCGCCACCTCCCGGATCGGGAACGAGCGCTCCAGGTCGGTCAGGGAAAACCGGGCGGGCCGGTCCACCAGCCCCGTCACCGACAACCGCCATTCGGCTGGGTCGATCGAGGGGGCCGCCGCGTGGCTGCGGGTAAACAGCGTCAGAGGCGACGTGAACGGCTGCCCGGCCTGGGTGCTGGCCGGTACCCCGCCGTTGAGGCCTTCGACGTCGAGGGCGGCGAAACGGATGTCCTTGATGGCTCGAGTAGGCACAGTGGGACCCTTGGTGGGTGAATATCTACTAAGTCGATAGAGTATGTGGCAAAATATGCGCCACGACACCCCGGCGCGCGAGTGGCCGATTTCCGGCGTCAGGCCCGTCCGGCGGGGCCGTCGGTCTGGCGGAGCAGCTGGGCCAGCGAGGTGTTGTCGAGGATCTTGGCCGTGGCGTCCCGAACCCGCTTCATGGCCAACCGAACTCCGCACCGGGCCTCATCCTGGCAGTCGTCGCACGGGACGTAGGCGGTTTCGCTGGCGCACGGGATCGGGGCC
>JAEUJH010000529.1 GCA_016794825.1 Gemmatimonadota bacterium | reverse complement strand
GCCTGGAGCATCGTCGTCAGACCGACCACCTCGTCCGGGATCCAGGCGGGGCCCGCGGAATCGGTCGGCCCCCGCCGGGTGATCGCCACCTGGATCGCCTCGAGCGGGTTCATCGACGACACCGACCAGTCGCTGCCCCCGACCACCGTCGCGCCGCTCTTGACCAGCGAGCCGATCGGATAGAGCCAGCGCGACCGTTCCGGGCCGAGGACCGGTTCGGTGAGGTCGGTGATGTACTTGTCGGCGAAGGCCCAGAGCGGCTGGAAGCTGGCGATCACGCCCAACGCCTTGAACCGGGGGATGTCGGCGGGGTCGAAGAGCTGGATGTGGGAGATGATCGGCCGGGCGTCCCGCGGGCCGTTGGCGCGCCGGGTGGCCTCGATCCCGTCGAGGGCCATCCGGATGCCCCGGTCGCCGATGGCGTGAACGTGGATCTGGATCCCGGCCCGGTCGACGCCCGTCATCAGCGAGTCGAGCTGGCCCTGACGGAAGTTGGCGACCCCGGTGTTGGTGCCGCCGAGATAGGGCGCCAGCAGCGCCGCGGTGCCGGACTCGATGACGCCGTCGGCAAAGAATTTCGCCGCGCTCGGCCGGTAGTACCTGGTCCCCTTGAACCGGTCCCGCCACGCCACCAGCGAATCGACCTGCGACTGGTCCTTCTCCGGATCGACGTACTGGGCCACGATGGCCCGGGCCGTCAGATCGCCCTCCCGATCGAGCGCGGCGTAGGCCTCGAGCAACTCGGGCCCGGACGAGGCATCGTGGAGCGTGGTGATGCCGAACTCGTTGGCCATGCGGATGGCCCGGACCAGGCCGGCCTTCCGCTGCTCCAGGGTGTACGCCGGCAGGTGCCGGGACACCAGGTCCATCGCGTTTTCGCGGAGCGTGCCCGACGGCGCCCCGGCGGCGTCGCGTTCGATCCGGCCGTTGAACGGGTCCTGGGTGGCCGCCGTCACGCCGGCCAGCGCCAGCGCCTTCGAGTTGACCCACGCGGAATGCCCGTCGGCGGCGGTCAGGTAGACCGGGCGGTCCGGACTGATCCGATCGAGCAGGTCCTTGCCCGGATTGCCGCCCGGGAAGATCGGCAACGCCCAGCCGCGGCCGCGGACCCACTCGCCGGCGCCGAGGTTGGCGGCGCAGGATTTGACCGAGTCGACGATGGCCGTGGCGGTGGCGACGTCCTCCAGCACGCACTCCGTCAGGGTGATGCCCGAACCCGGATGGACGTGGGTGTCGCGGAACGCCGGCATGACCATCCGACCGCCGAGGTCGATCACCTCGGTCGAGTCACCCACCAGGCGGTCGGCGTCGACGTTCCGGCCGACGAACATGATCCGGCCGTTCCGGATCGCGATCGCCTCGGCCCGGTCGGGTGACGCCATGGTATAGACGGCGGTGTTGCGCAGCACCAAGTCGGCTCGCTCGGCGGGACGGCAGCCGGCGGTGACGGTCGCCAGGAGCACGAGCGGGTAGAGCGGTCGGGTCAGCGTCATGGGGCGATCGGCGGATTGAGGTAAATGGTCAGGGGACGATCGGCAGGGTGAGGTACGAGTCGGAGCCCGGCCCGAAATGTACGGTGACGTTGGCGGCGCGGGTCTCGGCCGATTCCGTTTCCCGTCTGCCGGTCTGCAGGTTCCGGCTGAAGTACGGCATGAAACTGGTGGTGACGATCGCGCGGAGTCGATGGCCCCGGGCAAACCGGTTCCCGGTCAGCAGGTCGCGGAGGACGACTCGGGTGGGCTGACCCGCGCGGAGCGGCTCCGCGCCGGGGCGCTCCGACAATCGCTGGGCGTCGAGTCCCGGGCTCATCAGGTTCCAGGCGGTGCC
>JAEUJH010000943.1 GCA_016794825.1 Gemmatimonadota bacterium | reverse complement strand
GTCGACGACCTGCTCTATCCCGAGGTCGAGCTGGTGCGCCAGCGGCTGGCCGCCGCGTTCGGGTGCGACCCGGAGGAACTGGCCCTGACCCGGAACACCTCGGAATCGCTCCTGACGGTCCAATTCGGGCTCAAGCTCGCGCCGGGCGACGAGGTGGTGACGACGACCCAGGACTATCCTCGAATGCTGACCGGGTGGGACCAGCGGGCGCGCCGGGACGGGATCGTGGTCCGGAAGGTGGCGTTTCCGGTGCCGTCGCCCGGGTTCGACGATCTGTACCGGCGCCTCACCGAGGCGGTCACGCCGCGGACCCGGGTCCTCCACTTCTGTCACATGACGTACACGACCGGGCAGATCTTCCCGGTCCGGCGGCTGGCCGAGTTCGCGCGCCAGCGCGGCATCACGACGATCGTCGACGGCGGCCACACCTTCGGTCAGTTTCCGTTCTCTCGCGACGATCTGGGCTGCGACTTCTACGGCACCAGCCTCCACAAGTGGCTCACCGCCCCGGTCGGCAACGGCTTTCTCTACGCCCGGCGCGACCGGATCCGGGACGTCTGGCCGCTGTTCGCGGCGCCGCCAGAGCAGGACGGTGACATCCGGAAGTTCGAGCAGATCGGGACCTACCCGATCGCGCTCCGCAACGCGGTGACCGACGCGCTGACCTTCCACACTGCCATCGGGCTGGAGCGAAAGGCGGCCCGGCTCCGCTGGCTTCGGGATCGGTGGATGCGGGCGGTGGCGGAGGTTCCCCGGGTCCAGCTGCTGAGTTCGTTCGACCCGGCGCAGGGCTGCGCGCTCGGCGCCATGCGAATCGAGGGGATCGGGGCCGCGGCGCTGGTCGATCATCTCCAGCGGCGCCATCTGATTCACGTCCGCGCCCGCTTCGTGCCGGGAGAGTGGGAAGGGATCCGGATCACGCCGAACGTGTTCACGACGGCGGCGGAGATCGACGCCTTCGTTCGAGCGATCGAGGCCGCCGGCCGGCGAGGCATCTGAGCGGGGGGAGGACCACCCAGGCCCCGACGGACCGGCGCCCCGGGCGCCGTCAGTTGCCGACGCCGATCAGGATGAGCAAGGTCCGGTGCCGGAAGCTGTCGCTGCTGGTGATCGTCTCCATCTTCAGATCCGAGAGGCCGTAGAGGTACCGGCCCTCGACCGTGAGGCCGGTCCGTCCGCCGAGTCGCACGCCCGCGCCGATGACCCCGGCGTAGGTCGTCTTGTCGCGCTCACCGGAGATTTCCGGCTGGCAGTCGGCCCCGTTGGCTCGCCGACACTTCACCTCGAACGACACCTGCGGCCCGGCGTAGACGAACGGCCGCACCCCCGGCGTGGGGAGGGAAACCCTGAGGTACGCCGGAATGTCGATGTAGTCGAGGCGGGCCCGGGCCGTGGCGAGGCTCTGGTCGGACCGGAGCCCGCGCTGGGCATACAGCGCCTCGATCCCGACGCCGACGATCCCGCCGCGCGCGGCCAAGGCCAGGCCGCCCGCGACGCCGTTCCGGGTCTCGAGGTCGCCGGGGAGG
>JAEUJH010000905.1 GCA_016794825.1 Gemmatimonadota bacterium | reverse complement strand
GGCCCCGGCACCAGACTCGAGTCGGGTCCGAAGAGTTCGGGAGTCGGGTCGGCCGGATCGTAGCGGTACTGGTCGCTGGGCGGGCCGCTGGGCAGATTCCGGGATAACCCACCTCCGCCGGCGGCAAGGCGGGCATCGCCGGACGAGCGGAGATAGAACTTCGTGAACTCGGTGCCCGGAATCGGCCAGTCGGTCGACTCGCGCCACCGATTCTCGCCCATGGCAAACGTCTTGACGGCCGCCTCACGGTCGACGCCGTTGTCCTCGCCCTTGAGCCAGCGATCGAACCACCGAACCGCCGCGCTGTCGGGGCGGAACGAGGCCTCCGGACCGAAATCGAAGGCTCCTTCCTGCCGGTTGCCGACGCCGTGGCTCCACGGTCCCAGGATGAGGCGCTGGTTTGCCTTGGCGGTCGGATCGGTGGCGTGCTCGCGGATCAGCTGGAACATCTTGATCGGCTGTTCGTCGCAGCAGTCGAACCAACCCGAGATGTGGAGCATCGGCACTCGGACCTTGGCGTACCGCTCCTTCCAGGCGCCCCACCAGGCCGCGTCGTCGGCCAGCGGGCCGGTCCACTGCCCCCGCGCGGCGCGCCGATAGTACTCCTCCCAGAATCCGTAGCGCTGGTCGAGCATGCTGGCCAGCCAGGGAACCGGACGGCCAACGACGCGCGGCCATTCCGCCACCGGGAGATGGCGGCGCATGGCGCGGATCACCTCTGGCAGATCGACCGCGTTGACCCGCCCGTCGACCGACAGCATCCAGCCCAGATTGGTGCGCCACGAGTCGCGCCCGGAATACACGGCCAGGTTGTCGAAATCCGCGGTGTCGCGGCCGAGGGTCATCGGCGCCACCAGCGGAACGAGGGCCTTGAGGTAGGGATTCTCCTGATCCGCGACGAGGTACTGAACCATGCCGAGGTACGAACCGCCGGTCATTCCCACCTTGCCGGTGGACCACGGGCGGGTGCCGAGCCAGGTGATCGCGTCGCTCCCGTCCTGGGCCTCGTTGCGCGGACCGTACCAGTCGCCCTCCGAGTCGTACTTGCCGCGAACGTCCTGGACGGCGAGCGCGTAGCCGTGTCGGACGTAGAACTTGCCGCGGGCGCCGGCCTCCGGGGTCTCGCTGCCGTAGGGCGTCCGCACCAGAACCACCGGGACCTTGTCCGTACCGCCGGGCCGGTAGATGTCCGTGGCGAGGCGGACGCCGTCGCGCATCGGGACCATCACGTTCTTCTCGACGATCATGCCAGCCGGGGCGTCGGCGACGGCCACCGCCACGCCGGGGGGAACGGTCGAATCGGCGGGCACTTCGGGGCGAGGCGCGGCGCAAGCGAGCACGAGCGCCGCGAGGGGAAGCGCGACCAGGGATTTGGGCATGGTCGGCGAATTTACCGCGCGGCGGGCGGGCGCAGAAGGCCATCCGCCGACGGCGCGCGCGCCCCCGTCGCGGGCCGAGCCCCACCCACCGCACCGACCGGTCGTTCGTCGCCTGACCGCTGTTCGGTCCGAGCCCCACGGCGCAGCTTGCCTCCGCGGGATGACCCTTACCTACAGCAATACGGAGGCGTATCATGCGTCGAGTTGGCGTGGGAATGGCGTTGGTAGGGATGTTGGGGCTCGGCGGGTGTCAGAGCGGGGAGGTCGCCGGCCCGGAGCCGACCGTCCAGATGAATCTGGACCAGCGGGGCGATTCGCTCGGCGGCGCCGGTCCGGCGTCGGTTCGGGGCGAGATCAGTTCTCCTTCGGGCACCGGTCGACGGGTGGTGTGGATCCGGGCCGAGCAGAAGTCGAATGGCGAGGTCAAGGGCAGCTATCGGATCGAACTGACCGCCAGCGGCACGTTCTTCGAGGTCACGGCCAGTTGTGTGGTAACGCAGGGCAACGTCGCCTGGGTCGGCGGTCACATCTCGGCCACCAACTCGGCCGCCATCCAGATCGGGTCGGTGTCGTACTTCTACCTGATCGACAACGGCAAGAAGCGGCGCGGCCAGCCGACCCAGGACGTCATCAGCTCGGCGCGGATCAACGACCAGGCGGGGCGGGACATCGAGTTCTGCACCACCCGTCCGCTGCAGCTCCCGGCGCTGACCGGCCTGCTGGGCGACGTTCAGGTCAAGTAGGCTCGGGACACCGAGGCCGTCGGACCCGCCCGGGGTCCGACGGTTACCAACGAGAGGATCGATGAGCGAAGGCGCGCCGCGAGCGGTGCTGCGTCGGTGGACGGTGGTCGGTGGCGCCTGGCTCGCCATCGGCGCGTTTTCCGCGGGTCAGATCTATCTGGCGCGCCGAGCCCAGGGCCACCCTCCGCCCCTCGGCCCCCTCCTGATCATGGAGCTGCCGGTCTGGCTCATCTGGGCTCTCGCGACCCCGATCATCGTCGTCCTGGCCCGCCGCCTTCGAATCGACCGGCGGGGGGCCGAGCTGGCGTGGCTCGGTCATGTCGCGGCCGCCATTGCCGCCGGGACGCTGTACGCCGCGTTTCGGACCCTCTGGTACCAGGCGTTCAACCCCTACCCGCTGACGAGCGGAACCCCGGTCGACTGGTTCTGGACCATCTTCCGGCAGGTGTTCATTCTCGGCTTCGTCATCTACTGGGCGGTGCTGGGCGTCCACCACGCGGTGGCCAACTACGCGCGCTACCGGGAACGGAGTACCGCCGCCGCGCTGGCGTCCGCCGAACTGGCTCAGGCTCGGCTGGATGCGCTGACCTCGCAGCTGCAACCCCACTTCCTGTTCAACACCCTGAACTCGATCTCGGCGCTGATCGCGGAACAACCCGCCGAAGCCCGGCGGATGGTGGCCCGGCTTTCGAACCTGCTCCGCGCCACGCTCGACGCGGGCGCCCTGGAGGAGGTACCCCTCAATCGGGAAGTGGCCCTGGTCGAGGGTTACCTGGCCATCGAGAAGACTCGCTTTGGCGACCGACTCGCGTTCGACCTGCAAATCCCGGATGAAACCCGCGATGCCGCGGTCCCGGGCCTGATGCTCCAGCCCTTGGTGGAGAACGCCATCCGGCACGGGTTCGGGCGGCGGGAAGAACCTGGCTGGGTCCAGGTCACGGCCGCGCGCGCCAACGGGTCGCTCGAGTTGCACGTCGTCGACGACGGCGACGGATTCCGCCCCGGCGCGCGGGAGGGGATCGGTCTCGGCAACACGCGCCGCCGGCTGGCCGAGTTGTACGGCCCCGACGGGCAGGTGATCATCCGCCCGCGCCCCTGGGGCGGCGTCGACGTGACCATCCGGAGTCCGTTCCGCCTCACGTCGCCAGCGGACGACAGGGGCGGGAGCGGCGTCGGCGGGCAACGGGCATGAGTGGCGTTCGCGTGGTCATTGCCGACGACGAGCGGCTGGCCCGGGCCCGGATCCGGGCGCTGCTGACCGACCGAGGTCGCTTCGAGATCGTGGCCGAGTGCCCGTCGGGGGCCGCCACCCTCGAGGCCGTCCGCCGCCTCGGACCGGACCTCCTGTTCCTCGACGTCCAGATGCCTAACGGCACCGGACTCGACGTCCTGGAGCGGCTCCCTCGCGACGAACGGCCCCTCACGATCTTCACGACGGCCTACGATCGCTACGCGCTCGCGGCCTTCGACCATCACGCGGTCGATTACCTCCTCAAGCCGTTCGAGGACGAGCGGTTCGCGGAGGCCGTCGCCCGGGCGGAGGCCATGCTCGACCGGGATCGGCTGCGAGACTGGCGCGACCGGGTCGCGGCGCTGCTGGTGGAGGTGGCGAAGGACGATGACGGTGACGACTCGACCCGGCCGATCGACCGGTTCGCGGTGCGGGTGGCCGATCGGACCACGATCGTGCCCGTTTCGACCGTGACCTGGATCGAAGGCGCCGGCGACTACGCCAAGCTCCACGGGACCGGCCAGCCGCACCTGATCCGGACCACCATGCAGCAACTGGAGCGCCGGCTCGACCCGAGACGGTTCATCCGGGTCCACCGGTCGGCCATCGTTCAGATCGAGCTGGTGTCGGAGGTCCGGACGATCGACGAGGCGACGGTGCTGATCCTGCGGGACGGAACCAGGGTACCGGTGGGGCGCCGGTACCGATCGCGACTCGGCGCGCTCGGGATCGGCGGATAGCCGCCGCCCGGAAGCGGCTGTTCAGGGAGGGGGTGGGGCGGCCGGTTCCCACCAAAGACCGCCGTCGCGCCACCCGCGGAGCACTCGGCCGTCGAGCGCCACCGACGCCGGAATATCCCTGAAGATGGTCCCTTCGCCGCCCAGCCGGCGCCAACGGTCCGTCACGGCCGACCGACCGGCATAGGCGAGCTGGAAGTGAGGCGCCAGGGTGACGATCACCTGGCGACCGACGAGTGTGTCGCGGGCGGCCGCCTCGAAGTCGGCCCAGCGGTCGTCGGGGACGGACAGCTCGAGTCGGAGGGGAAACCCACGCTCGAGCCTGAGGAAGGTCGACTCGATCGCCTCGACCCGCAGTGGTTCGACGAACAGCGTTTCGAGTGCGGCCTGTTCGCCGGCCACCCGGTCCTCGAAGGCCAGGCGTTGGTCGTCGGCCCGCCCCGAACGCCACCACCGCGCCAGCGGCTCGACGGCCGATTCGAGCGCCCACGCCACCTTCGGGGCCACCACCGCAAAGGCCAGCAACGGAACCGCCACTGGCAGTGGGAGCCGGCCCGTCAGCAGCAGGCCGAGACTGACGAGGAGCATCACCAACCAGAGGGGAACCGCCAGGAAGGCCTGCCACCTGCCCGTGATCCGATCGAGGGCAAAGGCCCACACCATGGCGCCAAACGCTGCCACGACGACGACCAGCTGCACCACCGTCCAGTCATCCATGCGGACCTGACCCGCAGGCCCCGTGCCAGCGGGGCAGGCTCAGCCGCCCCGAACCTCGCCGAAAACGCGCAGGAAGTTTCCGCCCATCACTTTCTCGATGGCGTCATCCGACATCCCGCGCCGGCTCAGCCCGTCCGTGATCATGGGGAAGTCCCGAACCGAATCGAACCCGGCCGGCAGGGGAATCCGGCAGGCGTCCATGTCCGCCCCGATCCCGACGTGGTCGACACCGGCCACCCGGACCAGATGCTCGACGTGCTCGAGGACCCGCTCGAACGGCGGCCGGAACGGCACGTTCTGGAACCACCCATGCAACCGCTCGGCCGCGACCCGATCGAGCTGGTCCGGCGCGATCCGGGTGGGCTGATTGAGCAGGGTCAGAACCGAGCCGTGCTGCTTCCCGGTCTGATCGTAGTAGGCCTGATCGATGATCTCGTTGACGAAATTGACGCCGACCACTCCGCCGGTGTCCGCGATGGCCCGGGCCAGCGGGTCGGTGAGATTCCGCGGGTGGTCGCAGATGGCCTTGGCCGAAGAGTGCGAGGCGATGACCGGCGCGGTCGAGAGCCCGACCACCTGTTCGATGACCGGATCCGAAACGTGGGAGAGATCGACGATCATCCGGAGCCGGTTCATCTCGGCAATGACGTCGCGACCGAAGGCCGAGAGTCCGTGCGACCGGGGCGTGTCGGTGGACGAGTCGACCCAGTCGAGCGACGCCGAGTGGGTGAGCGTCATCGAGGTGGCCCCGAGCCGCGCGAACGACCCGAGCACCCCGAGATCGTTCTGGATGGCCAACCCGCCCTCGATGGCCAGCACCGCCGCCAGCTTGCCCTGCCCTACCAGCCGCCGGACGTCGACGGCCGAAGTGGCCAACCCGACCTGATCGGGATAGGCGGCCAGGAACTTGTGGAACGCCGCGATCTGCTCGAACGCCCGCCGGGTGGCGTGATCGGGACCGTAGATCGTGTCGACCCAGACCGCGAACACCTGGACGTCGACGCCGCCGGCGCGCCAGGCCGGCAGATCCGCCTGGGCGTCGCTGGCCTGGCCGAGGTCGACGGCGTCGACGGTCAGGCGCTGGAT
>JAEUJH010000869.1 GCA_016794825.1 Gemmatimonadota bacterium | reverse complement strand
GCCCCCGACGGCCGCAAGGTCCAGGGGACGATCCACTGGGTGTCGGCCCGGCACGCGGTGGACTGCGAACTCCGCCTCTACGATCGGCTCTTTACCCTGCCCGATCCGGAGGCGGTTCCCGAGGGCCAGGACTTCATCGCCGCGCTCAACCCGGGGTCGCTCCAGGTGGTTCGGGGGGCCAAGGTCGAGCCCAGCGTGGCCGCCGACCCGATCGGGACCCGGTACCAGTTCGAGCGGACCGGCTACTTCGTCTCCGACGAGGTCGATTCCCGGCCCGGGGCCCTGGTCTTCAACCGGACGGTGACGCTCCGCGATTCCTGGGAAAAGGAAAAGGCCAAGGCCTAGGCTTGGCGCCGCCGGGCCGCCGCGAGGACCGCGACCAGGCCGGTGGCCAGCAGGACCCAGGTCGAGGGTTCCGGCGTCACCGTCACGTCGGCGGCGCCGACCCGCTCCTCGAGATTGCCCCCCACCGCCCAGGTCGAACCCGCCCGCCGGTTGAGGTCGCCCAGGCCGGCGGAGTTGAGCCGGATGTCGATCCAGCCGCCGTTGTCGGCCGCCGTGGCCAGGTGGCGGCCGAACTGGGTTCCGGAGCCTAACGCCTGGAACACGTCGTGCCGGCCGAGGGCGGTGCCGCTCAGCGCGCCGTAGTAGGAGGGGTCGAGAAACCGGAGAAAGTAGAGCTCGGCCGGGTGGGGACTCGCGAAGCCGTCGCAGGCGACCCCGCCGCACCACGGCAGCCAGACACTGGGGTTGTAGAGCCGCAGGGTGGCGCTCTGGAACCCGCCGTTCCACCCCGAGAGGTCGAACAGGAAGAAGTTCCGGTACCACTGCCCGTCGAGCGAACCCGCCACGTAGTTGTCGTTCTGCCCGTGATGGAATCCGGTGTCGTCGAACCAGCCGCGGCCGGACGCGAGGATGGTGCCTCGGTCGGTCAGCAGCTGGACCGCGTTGGCGGGCGCGCCGTCGTCGGAATGGGTAAAGCCGAACAGGTAGCGGTTCTGCGCTGCGGCCGGGGTGCCGGCCACCACGACGGCCAGCAGCAAGGCGCCGAGTGTTCTACTCATCGCGAGTCGTCCCCCACAAAGACCGGCCGCGCCTTCTGCGCGGCCCCGCGATGACCAAGGCAATCCGAATGCCACCGGCCCGGGCCGAAACGACCCCGCCGACGACGTCGTAACTCGTTTCCTTACAACGAATTCCAGCGAGATGCAAAGCCCTGCCGACGGCCGTGACAACCGCCGCACGGGCGAACTGCGGGCGCTGATTCCATCTTGAGATCGAGCGGCCGGGCGGGACTATACCTTGATGGTCAGCGGGTGATTGCGGAAATAGGAGAGCCACTCGCCGTTCTCGCGCAGCGCTTCCTCGCCGAGTTGCAGGAACACGGCGGTGCAGTCAGCGCCGCTCTCCAGCGCCTGGACGGCTCGGTCGAAGAGCCGATGGGCCAGTTGGTACTGGACCGCGAGCTTGGTGAACCCCTGCTTCTCGGCAAACCCCTCGGCCACCACCGCAATGCCCCCGACCCACGCCAGGATGGCCTGGAGAATGGCCGACGTCCCCGAGTCGATGCCGCGCAGGACCAGGGCCCCGTAGCCCGCCGCCACCAGCACGGTCCCGAGCAGACCCGCCCCGCCGAACTTCGACCAGACCAGCGCCCGTCGACCGGTCGGGGCGAGCTTCCGGGCAAAGTAGTCCCGCTGGGCCACGACCCAGTTCCGGGTCACCGCCGCCACCGCCTCCGGATCGGCGGCTCCAGGCTCGTCGGTGGCACGCTCGAGCTGGGCCAGCGCGGTCCGGATCCAGTCGACCGCCTCATGATGGTGGCTGAGATACCGATCGGTGACCGACTGGCTGAGCCCGGCCCGCCGCCAGAACCCGAGAACCCGGACACCCTCGGCCAGGGCCCGGGCATCGAGGTAGGCGTTCTCGAGCCGCCGGCTGTTGCCCCGCCAGATCAGGAGCGCGGCCAGTGACAGGAAGAGGAGAAACCCGAGGATCCCAATGTCATCGAGGTCGGTCCACCCGAACCACCCGATGGCCCCGAGCAGCGCCGCAAAGCTTCCGACCAACCGGATCTCGAACCGGCGCTGGAGCAACTCGGCCCGCAGATCGGCCGCCGCGAACACCCCGATCAGCAGGGCATCGATCGGCCCGAACATGATCCGGGCGGCCTCGGTCCGCTCCGCCAGCAGATCCGCCGGGAGCCGGCGGATGTCCCGGTTGAAATCGTCGATGGCAATCCAGACCCGATCGCCGGCCGGCAGCCGTTCGTCGGCCGCGCTGACCGGGCGGTCGAGCAGCGGCAACACCCGGCTGGCGCGTCGATCCGGACGGTTCCGCTGGCGGATGGGGGTATCCGGGTACCCGCCGGGCGCTTCCTGCCCGGCGGGTACCACCATCGGAATCAGGTGCTGACCCCACCGATCGATCGATTCGGTCATCATCTCCCACGCCCGGCCCGGAGGGCAACGGGACAATGGTAGCCGATCGGGGAAGTTCCCGACATGACCGGGGCCACCGGCCGTCGATCAGGTCGGGCCGGAGGGAGTCAGCGCCGGGTAATGGTGAGATCGCCGAAGTACGCCTCGGTACCGACATCGATCCAGAGCGCAATCCGACCTCGACTGGGCCCCGGCTTGAGGTCGGTGACGACCAGGCTCGGCTGGGCGGAGTCGTCGATGAACAACCGGGCGGCGCCGCGGGTCAGTTCGATCCGCAACCGGGTCCACGCCCCGGGTTCCAGGTCCGCGTAACTCTCGTACCAGCCGGGTTGCTCGGCTCTGAGTCGCTGCCATCGGTAGTTCGGAATCGAAATGTACTGGACCGACCGATTCCGCCGGAGCTGCTCGACCGAGCGGGAGTTGAGGGGACGAAGGTAGAAGGCCCGATAGGCGTCACCGCTGTCGGTGGCGTGGAACGCGATGCCGGTAAACCCTCGAGCGGCCGAGGTGTCGGCACCCGGGCGGGTGGTTCCCGCCACGGAGATCTCGATGGTGCCCTCCTCGAGCTCGGTGTCGAGGAGGGCGAACGAGGGATCGTTCATCCCGGCAGTATCGCCGAGGGCGCGGGTCTCGCTCAGCTTGATGGCGGGGCGGTCGCGGTAGGTGACGCGCTCGATGCGGACCCCGTGGGCCGTGAGCCTCATGTCGGCGGTTCGCACCACCGTCGTGATCGGCGGGGCCTCGGCGTAGGCATTGGCCACCAGCTGACCGATGAAGTCGTCCCACCGGTCGGCCAGGGCGGGCTCCGCCGTGACCACGAAACGGGGCCGATACGCCGCCATCGTCACGACCTGGGCCACCTCCTCCCGTGAGCGACCTTCCGCCTTCAGCCGACGGACATCCGCGATGGCGGCGTCGAGGGTTTCGATCACCAGGTCGAGATACGCCGTGCCCCGCAGCACCTCACCGTGGCCGGGCACGATCTGAGCCGGCGCAAGGGCCCGGAGCCGCCGGAGCGATTCCACCCATTGGCTCGGGACCTGACTGCCAGCGTAGGGCACTGGATGCACCAGCATATCTCCGGTCGCGAGAACCCGTTCGGCCGGGAGCCAGGCCACCGCATCGCCCGGCGTGTCGCCCTTGCCGACGTGGCGGGCCTCGATGACTCGGTTGCCGACGTGCACCGTGACCGCGTCGCGGAACGTCAGCGTGGGTCGAACCGGTCGAATCCGAGGGGCCTCGACCGCGTAGTAGTGACGAAAGGCCGCGCGGACCCCGTCGAACATCCGACGCCGATCCGGCGTGAGCGGTCGGCCGGCAAGGTCGGTACCCGCGCGGTAGATCGAGTCGTATTGGTCGGCCAGTTTGAGGTAGAAGTCGGGCGGCCGGCGGCCGAACGGCTCGGCGAGGTTGGTGATCAGTTCGCTTCGGGCGGTGTCGGTCGCGATCACCGCCACGTTGGGAAAAGCCTCGGTAAAGGCCTGGGCACCGAGCCAGTGATCCCCGTGCCAGTGGGTAATCAGGAGCCACCGAACCGGCTTGTCGGTGACCCGCCTGAGCAGTTCGAGCGTCCGGCGCGCGGCCAAGGGCGTCCGGTTGGCGTCCACGGCAAAGACCCCCGACTCGCCGACCACGAAGACGGTATTGCCATGCACCATCGGCGAGAGGGCCTGCTCGCGCGGCTCGATGGCCACGTGGATTCCCGGCGCCACCGTCACGAGGCGGAACTCGGGACCGCGAGACGGAGGCCCTGGGTCGAGAACGCGGAGCGGGCCTATCGGGAGGGTCAGCGCGAGGAGCGAGTACACGAGCAGCGTCATGCCGCTCATGGTAACGACCGGCGGGCCGTCGAGATTGGATGATCTTGCAGCGCCGCTGGTCTCGAACGTCCCCTAACGTTCGATCCGCTCCCACCGGAAGCCCACCGAGTCCGGCGGCTGGCTGACCCGGAAGGCCTGCCGGCCCGGATAGCGCGCCAGGAGGCTCGCGTTCCGCTCGGCCAGGTCGCGGACGAAGAGGATATCGGTCCGTCGGCTCAGGAGCCAGGGGGCCAGGATGGTAAAGCCGGCCCGATCCTCGTTGATCCGGTCGACGCAGCGGCGCTCGTACTTGGCGCCGTTCAGGACCCGCTCCGACGTATCGGGCGAAAACGGCGACCGCACCAGCCGGGCGGAGTCGGCCTGGAGCGGCTCGAGTTGCGCCGCGGCCGGGCCGGGACGTTCCCCCCGCTCGATGGCCAGCAGCGCGCGGTCGAGGACGCAGGAGTCGATGTTGCGATAGAAGCGCTCCGCCGCCGGCTTGGAGACGCCAAGACTCCACATCCGGGCCAGCAACTGGGCTCCCCAGCTTTCCCGGACGAAGACCACCGCGTCCCGAACCCCGGCCGCCTCGGCTTCCCGATCGGGATCGACCCGCATGGCCATCTGGATGGCGGAATTGGCTCCGAGCCGAGCGGGGATGCCGATCGCGACGGCCCCCGCCACCGCGCCCGCCATCGCGAAGCCGGTGGTCCGATAGGCCAGCCCGTCACCCCACCGGTCGCGAACCAGCCCGGGCAGCCGAGCCGTCCACAGGGCCACGACCGGAACCAGCGGATAGACGAACCGCGGCCCGAGGAAGAACCCGTCGTGCCAGTAGGCAAAGTAGACCAGGAGCAGGGTGCCGGCGGCGGCCAGCAGGAACCGATCCACCGCGCCTAACCGCGGCGCGAGCAGCAGCGCGAGGCCACCCGCCACCAGACCCGGCACCGGCGCCTCGAACAGGAATCGATTCAGCCGGAGCAGGTAGAGGCTCACCAGTTCGAGGCCGCGGACCGGGGTGTGCGGGGGCCCGTAGGGAGCCGCGTGGAACCCGAGGCCCACGTTCGATCCCCAGAGGAGTTCGTACCCCGACTGCCAGATCGACCCGGTCGTGGCCTGATTCACCACCAGGAGGAACGCCACCGGAAGGACCGCCCCGGCGACGATCGCGCCGAGATCGCGAATCCGGCCGGTGTCGCGGGCCCAGAGCGCGGCCCAGACGGCCGCCGGAATCGCGAACGCCACCGCGTCCGCGGGCCGGGTAATGCCCGCCATGCCGAGCGCGAACCCCGTCGCCACCGCCCGGCCGGCGCCGGGCCGTTCCCGGAGGGCCAGCCATCCGGCCAGCGCGGCCAGGAGCCAGAACAGCACCGGTCCGTGGTTCATGTGGGACGAGGCCAGGAACATCGGAAACGGCGCCAGGCCGAACAGCAGCAGCGCCCCGGCCCGCACCGACGGGCGCGACTCGGCCCGGACCAGGACGAGACCCCACATCCCCACCGTGGCCGCCCCGACGATCGGCCCGACCGCCCAGCCGAGGTGGACGAGATCGCCTAACGCGAGGAGGACGGGCCAACCGGGCGGGAAATGGCCGAACCACCGGCCGCCCTGCTCGACCAGGTTGAGGGTGCTCCGAAACGCGGGATCGGGATCGACCGGCAGCCAGAGCCGGCCGGACGCGTAGGTCCGGGCCTGGAAGAGCTGCACGGCTTCATCGATGAGGAGGGGACGGCCGTCGAAGACGAACCGCGCCACGAGGAGGTAGACCACGCCGACCAGCGCCACGACCAGCAGGAGCGCTCGCGAATCGGCCGGATCGAACCGCGCCAGGCCCTCCGCCACGGCACCCGACCGCCACAGGCCCGTCACCCGCCGCGAGGCCGCGGCCAGCACGACCCCGCCACCGATCAGGACCACGAGGCCCAGGGCCCACTGCCGGACGGCCTCCGGGTACCAGGGGACCGAGCGCTCCGAGGGGATCCAATTGGCCACCGGCGCCAGGCTCGCGACCACGAGCAGGGCGAGGAGGATTCGCCCCGGAAGCGCGCCGGGACCGCGCCCCGTCACTCGGGCGGCCGCTTCCGGGGAGGAAAGAGGTTGTACCGCACGATGTGGAAGAAGGCGGCCACCCCGTCCTTCCAGCCGATCTTCTTCCCTTCCTCGTAGGTCCGGCCCGAGTAGGAGATCTGGATCTCCCAGATCCGGGCGTTGGCTTGCGCCAGCCGGGCGGTCAGCTCGGGCTCGAACCCGAACCGATCGGACGTGAGGATCAGGGACTTCATCAGGGGAGCCCTGACCATCTTGTAGCACGTCTCCATGTCCGTCAGGTTCAGATTCGTGAACATGTTCGACGCCAGCGTCAGGAGCTTGTTGCCGACCGAGTGCCAGAAGTACAGCACCCGGTGTTCGCCGCCGAGGAAGCGGGACCCGAAGACGGCGTCGGCCTTCCCCTCGAGGATCGGGGTCAGGAGCCGCCCGAACTCGACCGGGTCGTACTCCAGGTCGGCGTCCTGGATGATGATCACGTCGCCGGTGGCGTGCTTGATCCCGGTCCGGATCGCGAAGCCCTTGCCCCGGTTGATCGGCTGGTGGATCACGACGTCGACCAGCCCCTCGGCCTTGAGCTGCTCGAGGATCTGGTCGCTGCCGTCGGTCGACTTGTCGTTGACCGTCACGATCTCCATCGGGAGCGGCACCCCGTGGAGCCGGTCGACGATGACCCGGAGGGTGGCCTTCTCGTTGTAGACCGGAACGATGACGGAGAGTTTGGGCAGTTCGGTCATCGGGGCGTCCCCACCGCGATCAGCGACTGGCCGAACGGAAGCGGCAGGAACCGCTCGAGCCGGAG
>JAEUJH010000868.1 GCA_016794825.1 Gemmatimonadota bacterium | reverse complement strand
GCTGGGCCTCGAGCCCGCGCGGGCGGACGCTCTGGTGCGCTCGGCCATCGACAAACTCCGGGCGGCGCGGGCCCGCCGGACCGCGCCCGCGGTCGACCCGACCCGGTACGCCGGTTGGAATGCCATGCTGGCCGCCGCGCTCCTCGACGCGGGCCTTCTGCTCGACGATGCCGACACGATCGGCGCCGCGGACCGCGCCTTCCGGCTGCTGCGCCAGGAACAGACCGACCCCGATCGGGTGGCCCGGACGCCGGGCGGAGAGCCCGGCCTGCTGGAGGATCAGGTCCAGGTGGCCGCCGCCGCGCTCGACTGGTACGAGTGGTCGGGCGACGAGTCGTGGCTTTCCTGGGCGGTGGCGCTGGTCGACCGGGCGGTGAAGGATCTCGGCGATCCCTCGGGCGGATTCTTCGACCGGCCCCGGGAGGACGACGGGGTGGGCTTGCTCGCCGAACGAGTCCGGTCGATCCAGGACAGCCCGTCCGCCTCGCCCAACGGCGTTGCCGGGATCGTGCTGGCCCGGCTGGCCGCGCTGACCGGGGAGGTCCGGTGGGCCGACGAGCGCCGCCGGCTGCTGGACGCCTTTGCCGACCGGGCCGAGTCGCTCGGCCTCCACGCGGCGACCTATCTCAGCGCGATGGCCTGGGCCGAGGAACCGCCGGTCGAGCTGGTGGTCGCGGGACCCCCGGGCAATCCGGTGGCCGAGGCCCTCCATCGCGCGGCGCTCGACGCCCCGCTGGCGCGACGGATCGTGATCCGGCAGGCAACCGGCCGCCCGGTCGGGACGCGGAACCCGGCCGTGGCGGCGGCAATGGCTGGGTCCGCCGAGCGCCCCGCCGGGTATCTCTGCCTCGGCGATCGGTGTCTGGCGCCGGTGTCCGACCCGGAGGCGTGGCGGGCGCTCCTGGCCGACCCGCCTCGGGAGCCCGGCCGTCAGCCAGGCGGCTGACCGGGTCGCGCCCACTCGGTCGGAAGCCTCGCCGCGGGGGGTGGCTTCCCTTACCTTTCCGGATCGACTTTTCCAGGGATTCGTTCGTGAAAACTGCCATCATCGAAACCGAGCGCGGCACCATCAAGGCCGAGCTCTTCGATACCGAAACGCCCAACACCGTCGCCAATTTCGAGAAGCTGGCCAATGCCGGGTTCTACGACGGGACTCGATTCCACCGGGTCATTCCGGACTTCGTGATCCAGGGCGGCGATCCGCTGTCCAAGAACGCCAGCGATCCGCGAGTCGGGACCGGCGGTCCGGGCTACCACATCAAGTGCGAGTGCCATCTCAACACCCACAAGCACCAGGCGGGCTCGCTCTCGATGGCCCACGCCGGCAAGGACACCGGCGGGAGCCAGTTCTTCGTGTGCCATTCACCCCAGGCGCACCTGGACGGCAAGCACACCGTGTTCGGTCAGGTCACCGACGGCATGGACGTCGTCAACGCCATCCGGAAGAACGACCTGGTCAACTCGATCCGGGTGTCGTGACCGGAGTGCACGTCGACTTCGCGGTCCTGGCGGACTACGCCCTGATCGACCAGCAGGGCAAGCTGTCGGTGCTGGGGATCTTCCAGCACGTCTGGGTCGCGAATTTTCCGGCGGTGCATCCGCGGACCCATCTGGTCCTCCGGGTCCGCGGCCGCCGGACCGAGATCGGGGAACATCGGATCCGGATCCGGTTCGTCGACGATCAAGGCCACGAGTTGATGGGGGGCGAGGGGACCGTCCAGTTCGGCGAGCCGCCGGCGGGGGTCACCGAGGTCGAGGCGGGGGCGGTGCTGGTGTTCGACGTGCCGCTGCCCCGGCCCGGCTCCTATGCCTTCGAGATCATCCTGTCCGACAGCACCGTCAAGGTGCCGCTGTCGGCCGCGTCGATTCCGCCGGCCGCTCCGGCCGGCCCGATGCACTGAGATTCCCGATGCTGACCCGCGACGAAGCCCTGGCCCTGATGCACGAGTACACGGCCTCCGAAGC
>JAEUJH010000865.1 GCA_016794825.1 Gemmatimonadota bacterium | reverse complement strand
CTTGCGCTCGCCGCCACCGCCCTGCTCGCCGCCTGCGGCGGTGAGGTTCCCACCAGTCCGGCGCCGAGCTTCCTGGTGCTTCCGGGCGAGAACTCGCCGCCCACCGTCGAGATCGTCACGCCGACCGAGGGGCAACTGTTCCCCTTCACGTCGACCGCCGGGGCCCCGGTTTCGCTGAACGCGAACCTGGCCGATCCCGACATCGGCGACGTCCACACCTGCGTCATCGACTGGGAAGGGGCGACCTCCGACGGGGTCGTGACGGAGGCGGACGGGACGGGCACGTGTACCGGCAGCCACGTCTATGCGACCCCCGGTGTCTACACGATCCAGGTGACCGTCACCGACCCGCTCGGCGAGAGCGCGGTCGATTCGGTCATGATCGTGGTCTATGATCCGAGCGGCGGGTTCGTGACGGGCGGCGGCTGGGTCATCGCCGAGCCGGGGTCGTATCCCGGCAATGCGGCCGCCACCGGCAAGGCCACGTTCGGCTTCGTCGCCAAGTACAAGAAGGGCGCCCAGGTGCCCACCGGCAACACCGAGTTCCAGTTCCATGCGGTGGGGATGAACTTCCACTCGACCGACTACCAGTGGCTGGTGGTGGCGGGCCGTCGGGCGCAGTACAAGGGTACCGGCACGATCAACGGCGCTGGCTCGTACCAGTTCCTCCTCACCGCCATCGACGGCAACGGCGCGGGCGGCGACGGCATCGACCGGCTCCGGATGAAGATCTGGAACGACGACGGGGTCGTGTTCGACAACCAGCAGGGCGCCGCCGACGGCGACGATCCGACGACCGCGCTGAGCGGCGGGAACATCGTCATCCACAAGTAACCCGACCGGCGTCGGGGGCTCGGAACCGCGGGGGGCGGAGGATCGCCCCCGCGGTTCGTTCGTTTTTCGGTTCCGGTCTCCGACTGGCCCCGCCCGCCGGAATCGGATACAATCTTGTATCCACTTTCACCCGAACGAAGGCTTCACGACGATCCGGAGCGGACTCGGGCGGCGGGCCATCGGAACGAGGGACATCCCATGCGAATGACACTGGCAGTGCTGGCCGGGCTGGCGGGGGCGCCGCTGCTCGGGGCGCAGACGAATCCGGCGCCGGGGGTTCGAGTGGCCGACTATCTGGATCTCGAGTCGGTCGGCGATCCGCAGATTTCGCCCGATGGCAAGACCATCGTCTACACCCGGTCGCACGTCGACAAGGTCAACGACCAATGGGACAGCGAGATCTGGGTGATGAACGCGGACGGCACCCGGAACCGGTTCCTGACCAAGGGCGGTGGTCCGGTCTGGTCGCCGGATGGCACCCGGATCGCGTACCTGGCGGCCGGGGAGAGTCCGAAGGGCGCGCAGATCTTCATTCGCTGGATGGACGCCGAAGGCGCCACGACCCAGATCACCCGCGTGGCGGAGGGGCCCCGCACCATTACCTGGTCGCCGGATGGGAAGTGGATCTCGTTCGGGATGTTCGTGCCGAAGCAAGTCGACTGGCCGATCGACATGCCGCCGCCGCCGCCGAACGCCAAGTGGACCCCGCCGCCCCGGATCATTGACCGGCTCCACTACCGAACCGACCGGGTCGGGTTCACGGACCCCGGGTTCGTTCATCTCTTCGTGGTCCCGGCCGACGGCGGATCGCCGCGGCAGCTCACCAGCGGCGACTGGAGCGTCGGGGCCGCGTTCGACGGCCTGTCGTTTGCCGCCAGCCACGACTGGACGCCCGACGGCCGGACCATCGTGTTCGACGGACTGGCCGAGGCCCGGGCCGACACGACGTTCCGGGAGTCCTATCTGTATGCGGTCGACGTGGCCACCGGGGCCATGCGGCGGCTGATCACTCAGCGGGGCTTCTGGGCTCGTCCGGTCGTGTCGCCCGACGGGCGGATGGTGGCCTACTCAGGGCGGGAGCACCTGCCGGTGGTCTGGCAGACCGCCGATCTCCACGTGATGAACCTCGACGGGACCGGGGCGCGGAATCTCTCCCGGTCGCTCGATCGGGAGATCGGCGGGTTCGCGGGTGGCGGCGCCAGGTGGGCGGCGGATGGGTCGGGACTCTACCTCTCGGTGCAGGACCGGGGCACCGAGAACATCCAGTTCATTCCGCTTGCCGGTCCGATCCGGGCCGTGACCACCGGGAATCACATGCTCTCGATGACCAGCATGTCGAAGGCCGGGGACATGATCGGGGTCCGGAGCAGCTTCCAGGTTCCGTCCGAGGTGGTTCGGGTGACGGTGGACAAGAAGGCCGGCGCGCGGATTGCCCAGCTCACCAACGTCAACGAGGACTTCCTGGCCGGCAAACGACTGGCGACGGCGGAGGAGATCTGGTATCCGTCGACCGGTGGCGCCCGGATCCAGGGGTGGATCGTCAAGCCGCCGGACTTCGATCCGACCAAGAAATATCCGCTCTACCTCGAGATCCACGGGGGCCCGCAGGGGATGTACAGCGTCGGATTCGACCTGATGTGGCACGTCTTCGCGGCGCAGGGCTTCGTGGTGCTCTACACCAATCCGCGGGGAAGCACGGGCTATGGCGACGCCTTCGTCCGGGCCATCGAGAAGAGCTACCCGGGCCCCGACTATGACGACCTGATGGCCGGCGTCGATTCGGTCATCGGGCGGGGGTACATCGACCCGAAGCAGCTCTACGTGGCCGGGTGCAGCGGCGGGGGCGCGCTCTCGAGCTGGGTCATCGGCCACACGACCCGGTTTGCCGCGGCGGCGGTGCGGTGTCCGGTGACCAACTGGATGACGATGGCGGGCAACGCGGACGTGCCGCTGTTTGCCCACAGCTTCTTCGACAAGCCCTTCTGGGACGACCCGATGAAGTGGTACCAGCAGTCGAGCATTGCCCACGTGGGCAAGGTCACCACGCCGACGCTCCTGATGACCGGGGTGCTCGACCTCCGGACCCCGATGTCGCAGACCGAGGAGTTCTACTCCGCGCTCAAGATCCGGGGCATTCCGACCAAGATCCTCCGGTTCGAGAACGAGTGGCACGGTACCGAGTCGGTGCCGTCGAACTGGATGCGGACGATGCTGTACATGATGAGCTGGTTCCGGCAGTACTCGAAGCCGGCGGCCTGAGATCCATTTCGAACGAGGGAGGCTGGGTGTGCGGAAACTGAAACTCGGGGTTCTGTTCGCGCTGGCGACGGCGGCCCCGGCGGCGGCGCAGGCGGATCGGTTCCAACCGATGGACGTGTTCAACCTGGAATACGTCGCGCAGACCGCGATCTCGCCGGACGGGCAGTGGGTGGTGTACGTCCGGCAGTTCTTCGACGTCATGACCGACCGGCGGTATTCGAACCTGTGGCTGGTCCGATCCGACGGCACCGATCATCGGCCGCTCACGACCGGGAAGTACAACGACTACGACGCCGTCTGGTCGCCGGATGGAAAGCGGCTGGCGTACATCTCGACCCGGGAGGGGGCGCCGCAGATCTACGTCCGGTGGATGGACAACGGCCAGACCTACCCGATCACCCGATTGCAGGAGCCGCCGTCGGGGCTCGCCTGGTCGCCGGACGGTTCCCAGATCGCCTTCTTCAAGCTGGTGCCCGAAGCGCCGCTGGTGATCGGCCAGCAGCCGCCCCC
>JAEUJH010000858.1 GCA_016794825.1 Gemmatimonadota bacterium | reverse complement strand
CAGCGAATGGCGCTGGAGGAACGTGGCCCGGTCGGTGAACGCGCGGGTATTGTGGCAGCTGGCGCAGTCGAGGCCCAGCTCGCCCTTGTGGACGTCGCGGTGGCACGACGCGCAGGTCGTCGTGACCTTGGCGAAGTCGAGCGTGGTGTGGCAGCTGGTGCAGTTGACCCGGGCATGGGCGTTATCGAGGGGGTACCCGTAGTCGGCGTGCCGGAACGAGGCCTTGACGGCCGCCGGCTTCCAGCTCTGGGCGGTGTGACAGGTGGCACATGGGACCGGAAGCGAACCGTGCGGGTTGGCATCCCGGGCCTGGGCTGTGGCCGGCGCCGCGAGCAGCGCGGCCAGGCCGAGGGCCAGCACGATCGGGTTCCTGATCACGCCGCCACGCCCCGATCCTGGGGACCGGGGACCTCGGATGAGCCGGCGACCCCGGGGGCGAAACCCGCGATCGTTTGGGTGGCGTTCATGTTCAGAATCCCGACGACGTTGACCGGGTGCAAGTTCGCAAGAATCGCGCAATGGACGACGGCCATGGGCCACGCCCGCACATCATTGCATGAATCGTTAGGTCGATGGAACGATTCGTTCCGGCCGCCGACCCGCCTGGAACGTTTCGGACCGGTCCCGCCCGGGGCGGAAGCCGCCGAACGCGGGCGTGAATGACTCGTTCATGAAGAGCGGGGGTCCATCACGGTGCAGCGTTTGGCATCGGCGCCGCTGGCCCGGATGGGGCGCTGGGAAGGGCTTTCGGTCCGATTCCGGGAATTGCGAGGGAGTGACGGGGAACGCCCGGACCGCCTCGGTCCGGGCGTTCATGAGTCCAGGGTGAATCGTTACTCCTCCTTGATCGAGATCATCGGGTCGATGGCCGCGGCTCGACGGGCCGGCACCAGCACGGCGGCCAGCCCGGCCATCGCCATGGTCCCGATCACCAGCGCCCACGTCGCCCAGTCGAGCGGCGAGACGCCGTAGAGCAGTCCGCCCATCAACCGGGTTCCGGGCCAGGCCACCGCCGCGCCGAGCCCGAGCCCGATGCCGACCAGCGCGGCCCCGCGACCCACCACGTGCCGGACCATCCGACCCGGCGTGCTGCCGAGCGCGAGTTGAATGCCGATTTCCCGCGACTCCTGGCTGATCACATAGCTCAGGACGCCATAGAGGCCGGCCGCGGCCAGGAGCAGGGCCGTCGCGGCAAACACCCCGAAGAGACTCGCGAAGAACTGCGGCCGGCCGAGCGACCGGTCGATCGTCTCCTCGAGCGGCCGCATCGTGCCGACCGCTCCCTCGGGATCGAAGCGGCGGAGCGCTTCCGCCACCGGTCCGGCCAGGCTGCCTGGCGCCCCTTCAGCCCGAATCACCAGCGGAAAACGCGTGGCGTCGCGCTCGACCTGCCGATAGAACCAGGAAACCTCGGGCTGCGTCGGTCGGAACGGACCGAAATTCCGATAGTCGGCCACCACGCCGACGATGGTGGCGAAACTCGTGTCGGACAGATGGAACCGGGCGCCGATCGGGTCGCGGCCCTGGAAGTCCCGCCGAACCAGCGCCTCGTTCACCATCACGAGCGTCGGCTGATCGGGGCCCAGTTCCGCGGGGACCGGGACCCGACCCCGCAGCACCGGCAGGCCGAGCGTTCCGAAGAGGTTCTCCGACACGTACCGACTTTCCACCAGTGGGAGCGTCGTCGGGTCGACCTGGTCACCACCTTCGTAGCGAATGTTGAAGTTGTTCCCCCAACCCGCGAACGGCACCAGCGAAATGACCGCCGCGTCCTCGACGCCGGGCACGGCCCGAATCGCGGCCAGCATCGGATCGAGGGTCCGGGTCGTACTCTCGCCATCCGGATGGCGGCCGGCGGGCACCAGGAACTCGGACACGAGGATCCGATCCGCGGCGAACCCGACGGGCTGTCGGACCAGCGCGAGGAGGCCGCGGAGGCTGAGTCCCGAGCCGACCAGCAGCACGACCGACAGCCCGATTTCGGCGACGGCCAGGCCGCGGAGGAATCGGTGCTGCCCTCGCGCGGCTCCGCCGCGCCCGCCGGCTCGCATCGCCTCGAACGGATCCGCCCGGCTGGCCCGCCAGGCCGGCACGACGCCGCAGAGTCCCGTCACCGTCACCGCCAGCGCCAGGGCAAATCCGATCACTCGGCCATCGAGCGCCAGGCTGCCGAGTTGGGGAAGTTGGGCCTGCGCCATGGCCCCGATGACCCGGACCAGGATCCACGCCAGGGCCAGCCCCAGGATGCCGCCGCCGGCGACGAGCAGGGCGCTCTCCGAGAGAATCCGCCGGGCCAGGAGCGTTCGATTGGCGCCGAGCGCGGCCCGAATCGCGAGTTCCCGGCGGTGGGTCGCGGCCCGCGCCAGGAGGAGGCTCGCCACGTTGCCGGAAGCCACCAGCAGCACGAGTCCCACCGCGCCCAGCAGCAGCAGCAGGGGCTGGCGAACCGAGCGCGTGGCCTCGAGCGCCATCGGCGCCACCCGGATCCCCTCGCCGCGAAGTTCGGGGTGGGCGTCGATCAAGCCGGCCATCAGCCGGTCGAACTCCGAACCGGCCGCGGTCATCGTCGCGCCGTCGGCGAGCCGGCCGATCAGCATCAGGTGGTTGCTGCGGCGGTTGGCCGAGGTGCCGGGGTCGAAGCGGAGCGGGACCCAGACATCGCCCCGGAAGACCGAGCCCGAGTTGGCCAGCTGGAACCGGGGCGGCAGGACCCCGACGACTTCGTGGGGCGTTCCGTCGATCCGGATCGGTCGTCCGATCACGGCCCGGTCGGCCCCGAACCGCCGCTGCCAGGTGTCGTGGCTCAGCACCGCGACGCTGGGCGCGTCGGCCTGCCCGTCCTGGGCGGCGGCCAGCCGCCCGATCTGGGCCCTGACGCCGAGCAGGTCGAACAGGATCGCCGAACTCCGGACCACGGAGCCGCGGAACGAGGTGACGCCGTCGGCCACCACGGCCAGGTCCGTCTCCACCGCGGCGAGCCCGTCGAGGGT
>JAEUJH010000787.1 GCA_016794825.1 Gemmatimonadota bacterium | reverse complement strand
GCCGGTCCGGGCCAGCGCCGCGAGCCCCCGGGCGGTTTCGAGCAGCGCCGCCGCGCCGGTGCCGGGGTCGACGGCCCCGAAGGTCCACGCGTCGTGATGGGTGCCGAACAGCACGGTGCGATCCGGCTCGCCGGCGCCGCGAAGCGTGGCGACCACGTTCCGGATCGGCTTCCGGCCGTCGTCCATCCGGACCGAGACCCGGGCCGCGGCCGGTCCGGGGCCAAGTCGGTACGGCAGCGGGAGCCCGCCGCGGAACGGGGCCGGGGCCTCGGGTCCGCCTAACGCCGAGAGCAGGTGGCGGGCCTGGCCCCAGGCCAGGGCCACGACCGGGATCCGGGGCAGGGTCGGGGCGGTGGCCGGATCGAGGTACGTGGCGCCCGGCTTGGCCGCCTCGCCGGGGGTCAGCGGGTCGCCATGCCAGAACCAGCTCAGTTTGGCGTTGCCGCGCTGGATCAGGTGCTCGCTCCGCCAATAGCCGTCCGGCCAGGCCGGGCCCTTGGCGAATCCGTCGTCGGCCGGATCGGAGTAGAGGATGAGGGCCTTGGCGCCCGCTTCCTGCGCCGTGTGCACCTTGACCGCTCGATGGCTCCGGCCATAACGAGCCAGCGCGATGGCGCCGCGGACCTCGACGCCGAGCCGGGCGAGTTCGGCATAGTCGGCGGGCAGTCCATAGTTGACGTAGACGACCGGCGCCGTCACCGTGCCGGAGGCCGAGTAGGCGATGAACGCGGGACCGAGCCGTCGATCCCCGCTGGTGGGATCGCCAGCGACCGCGGGTTCCACGAGGGACAGGGCGCGGCGGGCCGGCGCGAGCAGCTCGGCCTCGACCCGCCGGGGGTGCGACAGCCAGGGCCGGTACTCGTGCACCGTCACCTCATAGCCCCAGCGCCGGAGCGTGGTTTCGAGATGCGCCGCCACCGCCAGCGACGCCGGGGTTCCGGCGACGTGGGGTGCCCGGGCCAGCGGGGCGTGGAGCGCCGAGAGCGAGTCGGCCGAGATGAGGCCGCGGAACCGGGCCTCGATCGGCGCCGCCGCGGCAAACTCGGCGGCGGAGTAGCCGATCGGGGGACGATTCGGCGTCTGGGCGGCCACCGTCACCGGAATCAGGCACGCGGCCCGCAGGCACGAGGCGAGTCTCATCGGGGAATCACCGGGAGGATCAGTCGGGACGGGCGGGCCCGATCGTGGAACACGGTCTGTCGCGCCGGCACCAGGTCGGCCGTCTGACCGAAGGCGGCGCCGGTGTTCGGATTGCGGTCGTAGCGGGGAAAGTTGCTGCTCGACACCTCGAGCCGGATCCGATGACCCACGCGGAACAGGTTGCTGGTGGCGCCGAGTTCGATGGTCAGGCGAGTGGGAGTGCCGGGCTCGAGCAGCGTGGGGTTGGTCTTGCCGCCGCGATAGCGGGCCCGCAGGATCCCGTCGGTCAGGGCCCGCGCGGTCCCATCCGGAAAGACGTCCACCAGCCGACCGGTAAAGTCGGTGTCCGGCGCCGACGACGCGATCCAGAGTTCCAGGGTCAC
>JAEUJH010000765.1 GCA_016794825.1 Gemmatimonadota bacterium | reverse complement strand
CCTGGAGCCGACGCCCGGAGGCACTCGGGTCGGCTACGACGTCTACTCGCTGATGCAGGTGCCGCTCGGCGACGCGGGTGGTTCGCGAGAGGCGGCCGCGGAGCTGCAACGGCGCTACCAGGTCATCAGTCAGCAGCGGTTCGACGCCGAGCTCGAGGCGCTCAAGCGGCTGGTGGAAATCGCGGTCGCTCCGTGAGCAGACCCGAGCGCCCGGCGCCGCCCGACGGCGCCACCGAGATCATGGAACGCGCCGCCCGGGGCGAGGCTCCCACCATCGAGCGGATGCCCGAGCCCGCCGTCCGGATCCAGCTTCCGATGCGGGACGGCGTCCGGCTCGACACGTCGGTCTGGCTCCCGACCAGCGTCGAGGGCCCGGTGCCCGCGATCCTGCTCCGGACGCCGTATCGCGAGGATGTGCTCGGGTGGGCCCGACTCGGCGTGCTCCGCTACTGCGACGCGGGGTACGCGCTGGTGTTCCAGATGATCCGGGGCATCGGCCGGTCCGAGGGCACCTTCAGCTTCAACGCCCCGCACGAACGGACCGACGGATACGACACGGTCGAGTGGATCGCGAGCCAATCCTGGTGCGACGGCAACGTCGGGATGGATGGCGGATCGTACCTCGGCATGACCCAGCTGGCCGCGGCGACGGAGCGGCCGCCCCACCTGCGGTGCATGATTCCCGCCGTGCCCTCGGTGGATTTCTTCCGCGAGATTCCCTACAGCGGCGGCGGGTTCACCCGGCAGCACAGCCTGACCTGGACCCATCTCATCTCGGCCGAGTCGCTGGCCGAACTGTCGGGCGGATTCGGTGGCGCCCTCCCGCTCCTGGCCAACGCGACGTGGTTCCGCCGACTCTCGGCCCGGCCCGCGCTCGCCGCGGCCGACGACCTCCTCCGGGGCGACAAGCTGGCCCACTATCGCGACACGCTGGCGCACCCGACCATCGACGCCTGGTGGCGCGAGCGGATGCTCGGCCCGGCCGACTGGGCCCGAATCGAGATCCCGACGCTCCTCGTCAGCGGCAACTTCGATCTGTCGATCGGCGCGCTGACGGCGTGGAGCGGGCTCGAGGCGCACGGGCCGAGCGACGCGGACCGCCTGCTCCTGATCGGGCCGTGGGACCACAGCGGGACGTACGTCGGAGGCCGCCCGCGCTACGGCCCGCACGAACTCGCGGATTGGGACGCGGTGATTCCGGAGGCGATCCGCCTGGCCTTCTTCGACCAGCACCTGCGGCATCGCGGTGCGGGCCCCGATCTGGGCGGCCGGGTCAAGGTCTATCTGACGGGCGGCGGCGGCTGGCGGAGCTTCGACGCGTTTCCGCCCAGGGAGGTGGCCGCGCACACGCTCTACCTCGCGAGTGAGGGCCGCGCGAACGGCCGGCGGGGCGACGGCCGATTGCGCGACGCTCCGGTCAGAACTGAGCAATCACCCGACGTCCTCATCGACGATCCCGAGATCCCGTTCGTCGCGCCGATGACCCAGGCGGCCCAGCGGCTTCTCGACCTCCGGGAGCGCGGCAACCACGCCGAGACGCTGTACTACACCACCGGCCCGCTTGCCGCCCCGCTCACCATCCTGGGCGAGGCCGAGGCGGTGCTCGTTACGGCAGCCGACTGCCCCGATGCCGACCTGGCGGTGTGGCTGGCCGAGGCGCGGCCGGACGGGAGCCTGGTACAACTCGCGTTTGGGTACCTGAGGCTTCGGTATCGGGAGGGATTCGATCGAGAGGTGCCGCTCGAACCCGGGGTGGCAACCGAAGTCCGGATCCGGTTCCACTACGTGGGGCATCGGCTGGCGGCGGGCCATGCGCTGGTGCTGCTGGTGAGCGGGAACAACTACCCTTGGGTCGATCCGAACTCCCACACGGGCGAGCCGGTTGCCACGGGGGTGGAGACGCGGGTGGCGCGCCAGACCGTCTACCACGATCCGGCGCGCCCCTCTCGCCTGGTGCTGCCGGTGCTGCCGGACTGACTTCGGCCGGGGCTACTTGAAGAACTTCGCGACGCCCTCGAGCAGCTGGTCCGGCCCCGATCCCTGGAGGTTCGTCAGCACCGCGACGGTCAGCTTGCGCTGGACGTAGACACTGAGTCCCGAGGCCGCTCCGCCGGTCATGGTGGCGACCTTTCCCGCCGGATCGTCGTCGACCAGCCACCCCAGCCCCATCCCGGCGGTGCCGCCAAAGCGGAAGATCTTCCCGTCGGCGAGCGGGACCGACGTCCACATCGTGTCCCGAAGCGCGGGTTTGATGACTCGACCGGCCCGCACCGCGTCGCCGAAGCG
>JAEUJH010000755.1 GCA_016794825.1 Gemmatimonadota bacterium | reverse complement strand
GCGTCGACGTGCACCCGCAGCCCCTGCGACTTGAGTTCCGCCGACAACCGCTGGGCCGCCTCGACGACCTGAGCCCGCTCGTCGTCGGTCTTCCAGATCGGCACGATGACCACCTGGAACTGGGCCATCCGGGGCGGACAGACGAAACCGCTGTCGTCGCTGTGGACCATGATCATCCCGCCGATCATTCGCGTCGTGGAGCCCCACGAGGTGCTCCAGACGTGATCGATCGCGCCGTCGGCGTTCTGGAACGTGATGTCGAACGCCTTGGCGAAGTTCTGGCCCAGGTTGTGACTGGTGCCCATCTGCAGCGCCTTGTTGTCCTGCATCAGCGCTTCGAGCGCGTAGGTCCGGAGCGCGCCGGCGAACTTCTCCGATTCCGTCTTGCGCCCCGTGACGACCGGAATGGCCAGGAACTCTTCCTGAAACCGCCGGTAGACGCCCAGCATCTGGAGGGTCTCCGCCTCGGCCTCCGCCTCGGTGGCGTGGGCCGTGTGGCCCTCCTGCCAGAGGAACTCGGTGGTCCGGAGGAAGAGCCGGGTCCGCATTTCCCAGCGGACGACGTTACACCACTGGTTGAGCAGCACCGGCAGGTCGCGGTAGCTCTGGATCCACTTGGCGAACATGGCCCCGATGATCGTTTCCGAGGTGGGCCGGACCACCAGCGGCTCCTCCAGTTCCTTGCCGCCGGCGTGGGTGACCACCGCCACTTCCGGAGCGAATCCCTCGACGTGCTCGGCCTCCCGGGCCAGGAAGCTCTGGGGAATGAACAGCGGGAAATAGGCGTTCTGGTGCCCGGTTTCCTTGAACATCCGATCCAGCGCCGACTGCATCTGTTCCCAGATCGCGAAGCCGTTGGGACGGATCACCATGCAGCCGCGAACCGGACTGTAGTCGGCCAGCTCGGCCTTGAAGATCAGTTCGTTGTACCAGGCGCTGAAATCCTGCGCCCGGGTTGTCAAAGCCTTGTCGGACATCGGACTGGTCCATCCCCGCAAAGAGTGAGTGGCGGCGTCAGATCGTGACGCAGCCGAGTTGACCGAGAACCTGATCCAGCCGCTCGCTGTCGACGGCCTCCTGCGTGCCGCGCGCCAGGTCCTTCACCGCCACCTGACCGCGGGCCCGGTCGTCGGGCCCGACGACCACCACGACCTTGACCCGGCGCGCGTCGGCAAGCTTGAACTGCTTGCCCAGCGCCTGATGCCCGAACGGGTACTCGACCCGGAACCCGGCGTCCCGCAGCCGGTGGACGAGCGCCATGACGTGCGGTCGGTCCTCCGTGGTCACCGCCGCCACGAAGACCTCCGCGGAGGGCGGAGCCGCCGGGAGCAGTCCCCGGTCGCGCAGCAGTTCCGTCAGCACCACGTCGCCCATCCCGAACCCGAGCGCCGGCTGGGCCACCCCGCCGAGCGCCTCGAGCAGCCCGTCATACCGACCGCCGCCGCAAATGGCTCGGAGCGAACGCCCGGCGTCGAACAACTCGAAGACCGTGCCGGTGTAGTACGCCAGGCCGCGCACGATGGTCAGGTCGAGATCGAGAAACTCGCCCAGGCCCATCGCTTCGACGGCGTCGAAGACGGCCCGGAGCGGCTCGCCCTCCCGCGTGGCGTGCGGGAACTCGCGCTCGAGGTCGGCCCAGGTTCGAATCCCCGGCAGGGCCTCCAACCGCTCGAGGGCACTGTCGCCCACGCCGGCGTCGGCCAGCGCCTTCCGGCGCGCCTGATACTCCGACCGCCCGGTCTTGTCGAGCGCGTGGAAAGCCAGGCCCCGCTGCGCCTCGTCGAGCCCGAGCTCGCCGAGGATCCCGCCGAGGAGGCGGCGATCGGAAATCCGGACCCGCACATCCGTGGCGCCCAGACCGAGTTCGCGCATGACGTCGATCGCGAGCGCCACGATTTCGGCGTCGGCCGCGGGGCCCGCCTCGCCGATCAGATCGCAGTTGAGCTGGAAATGTTCGCGCAGCCGCCCGCGCTGCTGCCGCTCGTAGCGGAACAGCTGGGGAATGGAGAACCACCGGATCGGTTTCTTGAGGGCCGCCACCTTGGGCGCCACCATCCGCGCCAGGGTCGGCGTCATTTCCGGACGGAGCGCGACCTCCCGGTCGCCCTTGTCGCGGAAGTTGTACAGCTGACCGACGATCTCGTCCCCGCTCTTGCGGGTGTAGAGATCGAGCGACTCGAGCGGCGGACCGTCGTATTCCTCGAAACCGTAGCGAAGCGCCACCCGGCGCATGGCGCCGAAGACGTGGGAGCGGACCGCGAGGTCTTCAGGATAGAAATCGCGAAACCCGGGGAGGGCCTGGATCGACATGCCCAAATATAAGCGGCATCGGCGGTTGCGCCGACCGTTCCGGCCGCCCGGGGCCGGTCAGACCGGGGTGAGCCCGATCGCGGCCATGACGTCACCGACGGTGTGGAACGAACCGGTCACCAGAACGGTCCCGGCCCCCTCCTGAACCGCCGCGAGGGCCGTCGGAAAGTCCTCGATCAGCTTCCAGGACGCCCGGGCGGGCGGGCGGTCCGGCCGGTCCAGCCACCGCGCCAACCACTCGAGGTCCCAGCGGCGGGAGGCCGCCGTCGGCGCCACCGTCAGGACCCCGCGATCCACCACCCGGTCGAGCCCGACCAGCATTTCCGGCCATTCCTTGTCGCCCAGGATCGAGACCAGGGCGGTGAGGGGCCGCGGGGGAGCCAGATCCTCGAGCGCCTGTACCAGCGCCCGGACCCCGTCGGGGTTATGAGCCACGTCGAACAGCCACCGGCCCCGCCGGTCGAGTCGGCCCGGAATGAAGGCGGTGGCAAACCCGGCCTCGACCGCTTCCGCGTTCGGGCGGAACCGGGGCGGCAACGCCATCAGGATCCCATGCGCGACCGCCGCGTTCCGGCGCTGGTGGGCGCCGATCAGACCGAGGGGGCCCCGCCATTCGTACTCGGGCGGCAACACCCGGAGATCCGCCCGCCCGGCCGGGTCCACGGCTCGAACCGCCCGGCGCGCCTCCTCCTTGAGGACCGCCACCACCTCCGGATCGCGCTCGCCGATGACGAACGGGACGCCGGGCTTGGCGATCCAGGCCTTTTCGCGGGCAATGGCCTCCAGCGTGTCGCCGAGGTACTTCTGATGATCCATGGCGATCTTGGTGACCCCGCTCGCCACCGGGCGAACGACGTTGGTGCTGTCGAGCCGCCCGCCAAGCCCCACCTCGATGACCGCGATTTCGGCCCCGCGAGCCGCCAGGTCCGCGAACGCGATCGCCGTCGACGCCTCGAAGAACGTGGCGCCCAGCGCCTCGACCTCGTCGTGGAGCACCTCGGTCCAGGTCGCGACCGCGGCCTCGGAGATCGGCACGCCGGCGACCGTGATCCGCTCGCGGAAATCCACCAGGTGCGGCGACGTGTACACCCCCACCCGCCACCCGGCCGCCGACAGCGCGGCCGCCACCAGGGTGGTGACACTGCCCTTCCCGTTGGTGCCGCCGATGTGGATCGTCGGCATCACCAGATGCGGATTCCCGAGCCGCTCGAGGAGCCGCTCGGTCCGATCCAGGCCGAACTTGATGGTCGTGGTGCGCGGAAAGAGGAAGTCGACGGCGCGGCGATAACGAACGGAAACGGAGTCAGCGTCGGCCGGACCGGAGGGGGTCCGGGGCGTCACCCTTCCCGGGCCCCCGCGGTGGCGGGATCGACTCGGTGCCCCAGCATGTGGCGGAGCAGTCGCGTCACGGTCTCCCGGAGGGAGCCGCGCGGAACGACGTCGTCGATCTGCCCGTGTTCGAGGAGGAACTCGGCCGTCTGGAACCCTTCGGGGAGGTCCTGGCCGATCGTCTGCTTGATGACCCGCTGCCCCGCAAACCCGATCACCGCGCCCGGCTCGGCGAGAATGATGTCGCCCTGCATGGCGTAGCTGGCGGAGACGCCCCCGGTGGTCGGATTGGTGAGGATGGTCAGGAACGGCACGGCTTCGCGTCTGACCTCGGCGATGGCCGCGGAGGTCTTGGCCATCTGCATCAGGGAATAGATCCCTTCCTGCATCCGTGCTCCGCCTGACGAACAGACCAGCACCAGCGGAACGCCTTTGTCGGCCGAGCGCTTGGCCAGCCGCGCGATCCGCTCGCCCACGACCGACCCCATCGACCCGCCCATGAAGGCGAAGTTCATGACGCCCAAGTGGAGCGGAATTCCCTCCAGCCGGGCCAGGCCGGTGTAGATCGCGTCGAGCTGGCCGGTCTTGGCCTGCGAGGCCTTGCTCCGGTCGGGGTAGTTCTCGAACGACAGCGGATCGAGCGGCCGGAGATTGCCGTTCAGTTCCCGCCAACTCCCCGCGTCAGTCAGGAGTTCAATGTACTCTTCGGCCGAGAACCGCCGATGGTGACCGCAGTTGGGACAGACGTTGAGCTCGCGCTCGAACCGTTCCCGAATGTCGGTATGGTCGCAGGACTCGCATTTTTCCCACGCGTCTCTCGGAATCTCGAGGCGCGCCCGCTGGGATACTCGCGGTTTTCGTTCCTTCTTAAACCATGCCATCTAGTGGCGGCTCGAGCGGAGGAAACCTGCTGCAAACTGGTCGCGGGAAACGCTCACCAATCTGCCCTGCCGACCCGCTTCGCGCCAGACCTTGACAGCTAACACGTTGCTATTGCTCCACATAACCGCTTGATCGTGAGTCGTAGGCTACCCGCAGCACCAGCCCCATGGCGATCCCGCAGGCAAGGACGAATGAACCACCATACGAGAAGAACGGCAGCGGGATTCCAGTAATCGGCATCAGGTTGATCGTCATGCCGACGTTCTCGAAAACATGGGTAAAGAGCAGACCCAGAATCCCGAACACCACCAGACTGCTGAACGTATCCGTGGCCCGGCGGGCTACCCGGAGCAGGATCAGGAACAGCGCAAAGAACAGCGCCAGGGCCACCAGGACGCCCACGAACCCCAGTTCCTCGCCGACCACCGAGAAGATGAAGTCCGTCGGCTGTTCGGGCAGGAACGCCAGCCGCTTCTGCGGACCATGAAGCCAGCCGTTGCCCAGCCACCCCCCGGAGCCGATCGCCACCTTGGACTGGATGGCCTGGTATCCCGAATGGGCCGGGTCCGCCTCCGGGTTGAGGAACGAAACCAGCCGCTGCTGCTGGTACGGCTTGAGCCGGTTCCACAGCACGATGGCCAGCACGCCCATGGCCGAGTTGACGATCCAGATGAACACGCCCTCGGTGACGTACGTCCGCCAGATCAGCAGCAGCAGGGTCAGCAGCAGGATCCACGCGCCCCACCAGCCGGTGTCCACCGCCAGGAGCAGGCTGATCATCGGTGACGCCAGCAGGAGCAGGAGCGACGGTTTGACCCCGCTCCAGAACAGCATGGCAAAGAGGATCCCGACGAACACGATGGCGCTGCCCAGATCCGGCTGCGCCATGACCAGCAGGAACGGCGCGCCGGCAATCAGCCCCGGCCGCACCAGATCGCGCAGCGTGGCCGGCGCCTGACGGAGACTCGACAAATAGCGGGCCAGCAGCAGGATCGTACCAAGCTTGGCGAGTTCCACGGGCTGCCCGATCCGGACCCCGCCGATCGTGAGCCAACTCTTGCTGCTGGCCGCGGTGCCAGCCCCGGTGCCCACCACCAGCACCACCAGCAGCAGCACGAGGCCCAAACCATAGAGGAGCGGCGCCGCCCACTCGAGCAGCCGGAACGACACCCGGAAGGCTACGGCCGCCGCCACCGACGCCACCACCATCCACCCGATCTGGCGAACCCAGGCCCGTTCGGCAAACGACGGGACGTCGGTCTGCCCGGCCGAGTAGACCATCGCCAACCCGTATCCGCACAGGAGCGCCAGGGTGACGAGCAGGGAGCGATCGAGCGAGGTCCGCACGCCAGCGCTACCGGGGCGGCCGGGGAACGGAATCCGCCGGCAGGTCGGAGGCCGTCGTGGCCGAGTCGTCCTGGATCAGGACCTTGATCGTGGCCTTGGCAAGCGACGGGTCGATCGACTCGAGATGCCGACGGATGACCTTGACCACGAACGGAGCCACCGACGACCCGTGGAGCGCGAACTCCATGATGCTCCCGACCACGATCTTGGGATCGTCGGCCGGGGCAAATCCGATGAACCAGCCGTGATCGGCGCCGTGGGGATTCTGGGCGGTGCCGGTCTTGCCGCCGACGCGAAGGTCGCGGCCGCCGCTGGCGGCGGCGGTGCCCGACCGAACCACGTCGGCCATGGCGTTCCGGAGCCCTTCGAGCTGCTCCGGTGTCAGGCCGAGGCTGCGCTCGGCCGCGCCGGTCGGCTGGACCAGATACGGGTTCGGAATCGTGCCGTCACCGGCAATGGCGGCATAGAACCGGACCAGGCTGATCAGCGTCTGTTCGTTCTCGCCCTGACCGATCGACAGGTTGAGCGTCGCCGCGTTGCTCCACCCGCGGGCCCCGTACTGCCGGTCGTAGTACGCGGTCGAGGGCGGAAACAGCGAACTCCGTTCGGAGCCAAGGTCGAGCCCGGTTGGGCGGCCGAGTCCCATGGCCGTCACCTCGCTCAGCAGATTGGACAATCCGATCCGCAGCCCGAGCTGATAGAAATAGACATTGCAGCTGTTGGCGATGGCGCCGCGAAGGTCGAGCGACCCGTGCCCGGTGCGCTTCCAGCAGTGGAACACCCGGTTCCCGAAGCGGAACCCGCCGGAGCACGACTGCGGCATGTGACTGGAGAAATCGACCAGTCCGCGCTTCAGGGCCACCGCCGCGGTGACCAGCTTGAAGGGCGAACCCGGCGGAAACGCCCCCCGGACCGCTCGATTGAAGAGCGGCTTGGCCTCGTCGGTGTTGAGCGCCGACCAGCGGCGGGACGTGATCCCGCTGATGAACTCGTTCGGATCGAACGCGGGCGCCGAGTAGAGCGCCAGCACTTCCCCGCTCGGCGTCATGGCCACCAGCGCGCCGCGGGTGTCCTTCCGCTCCACCTGCCAGAGGCTGTCGACGTACTCCTGGAGGGCAAGATCGATGGTGGTCTTGAGGTTCTCGCCCGGCACCGGCTTCAGCACCGGCGACTGGCTTTCGTCGCGCACCATCCGGCCC
>JAEUJH010000749.1 GCA_016794825.1 Gemmatimonadota bacterium | reverse complement strand
ATCGGCGGCGGAACGGTGTCGATCAACTACGGCCGGCCGTCGATGCGGGGCCGCGAGATCATGGGCGGTCTGGTGCCGTGGGGTCAGGTCTGGCGGACCGGGGCCAACGAGGCCACCACGCTCGTCACCACCAAGGCGCTGATGTTCGGGTCGGTCATGATCCCCGCCGGCACCTACACGCTGTACACCCTGCCGGGCAAGGATGGCTGGAAGCTGATCATCAACAAGCAGACCGGCCAGTGGGGCACCGAATACCATCAGGAGCAGGATCTGGCGCGGGTCGACATGAAGGTCGAAGCGCTGACCGCTCCGGTCGAGATGTTCACGATCAAGATCGAACCCAAGGGCGGGAGCGGGATTCTCCGCCTCGAGTGGGAGAAGACGGCCGCGGTCGTGTCGTTCATGGCCCACTAGGCGGAAACGGCCATGCGCGACGCTGATCGGGAGCCGCTCGCGACGATCGCGCTGATCGCCGCGTTCGCCGACGGATTCCGGGCGCCGGAGGAAGTGGCTCAGCTCAAGACCATCGCCACCGAAATCGGCGGCGGCGACTACGACACGATCGCTCGTCGGGTCCTGAGTGGTCAGTCGGCCTTGGGCGACGTCGTGGCGCGGCTCTCCGACGACGAGGCCCGCCAGAAGGCGTACGAACTGGCGGTCTCCGTCGTCTACGCCGACGGCGTCGCCACCGAGCAGGAAAAAACCTTCCTGGCCGACCTGCGGCGCTCCCTCGGCCTGGACGGTGGGGCGGTGGCCGAGGTCGACCAGGCCGGCGCTGGTCTGGGGGCGGCGGTGGCGGACCCGGGCGTGGCGGAAGAGCCGGCGGCCCCGGCCGCCCCGTTCGACGATCAGATTCTCCAGACCGCCATGCTCGCGGCCGCCGTCGAACTCCTCCCGCAGAACCTGGCCACGATGGCCATCGTCCCGCTCCAGCTCCGGATGGTGTACCGCATCGGTCAGCAGCACGGCCATCGCCTCGACGCCGCCCAGGTCAAGGACCTGGCCGGCGTGTTCGGCATCGGGGCGGCGGGGCAGGTGGTGGAGGGGGTGGCGCGGAAACTCCTCGGCGGGCTGGCCCGGGGGATCTTTGGCCGGGCACTCGGTGGGGCGGCCGGGGGGCTGACCGGCGCGGCCGCCGGCGTGGCCCTGACGTTCGCCACGACCTACGCCCTCGGCCACGCCGCCCAGCAGTACTATGCCCAGGGGCGGGCGCTGTCGCGGGCCGATCTCCAGGCCCTGTTTGCCCGGCTCAAGGACGACGCGGGTGGGATCTTTCCGCGGGTGGAACGACAGATCCGCGATCTGGCCGGCTCGCTCGATCTGGCGGAAGTGATGCGGCGGGTCCGGGCCTGATGTCTCCCGGCCCGGTCAGGTCGCCGGGCCGGGCGTCGCGAGCACCGTGATTCGGTGCCACGCGTTGTTGACGTAACCTTTCACGTTCCACACCTCCGACAACAGCACCGGCTGGGTCCGGTCTCGAGAAAGTCCCACGCCACGAATCGCCGGGTGGTGGGGTGTCAGGCCCGCCCGACGGGGCCGTCGGTCTGACGGAGCAATTGGGCCAGCGAGGTGTTGTCGAGGATCTTGGCCGTGGCGTCCCGAACCCGCTTCATGGCCAACCGAACTCCGCACCGGGCCTCATCCTGGCAGTCGTCGCACGGGACGTAGGCGGTTTCGCTGGCGCACGGGATCGGGGCC
>JAEUJH010000732.1 GCA_016794825.1 Gemmatimonadota bacterium | reverse complement strand
CCCTGACGGACGAGCTGAGCGCCCTGTTTCCAGGCGCCGGGTTCGACGATGTGAGGCCAGATGGCGCTCGGGGAACGAGTGATCGTCACCCGGCTGTGCGTCACGATCTCGATGCCGACGGTCTGCGATTCCACGATCAGGTCCGGTGCTGGCGGTTCGGTGGGGGTGCGTTCTAAGTTCGCTTTTGGAACCTACGGCTCACATTCGGCTCGGGCAAACCCTTCTGGAGATCCAGTCATGGCAACCGACCGGACCGCGATTCGCGCGGTGGCACACGACGGTACCGACCTCCACGCGGTCGTGGCAGGCACCGGGAGCCGCTGGCTGCTGTTTGGCCTGGGCGGGGGTACCGCGTCGATTCCCGCCAGCCAGGATCCCTGGATCGAGGGGCTCGGCCGCGACTACCGGATGATTTTCATCGATTACCCGGGCGAGCCGAAGATGTACACGCTGACGCCGGCGACGGTCGCGCGCGACTACCTCGCGATCGCCGATGCGGCGGGCGCCCAGCGGTTTGCCTACTATGGTTTTTCGTGGGGGGCCGTGAGCGGGCTCCAGTTGGCGCTCCGGACCGACCGGCTCACCGCGTTCGCGGCCGGCGGGTTCCCGATGTTGCGGGGTCCATACAAGGAGATGCTCCAGATCGTCCGGCTGGCAGAGCAGGGTCCGATCACTCTGTACGACAACCCGCCGATGCACGCGCCCGAGCACGGCCGCCAGTTCGTCACCTACTACGAGGGTCTGCGCTCGTTCGATGACCGCGCGGTGCAGGCCCGGCTCCAGTGTCCCCGGCTCAATTTCATGGGGACAGCGGACGACGTGACCCTCAACGGGGCGCTGCTGACGCGGCTGGGCCAGACCGTGATCGACACCCGGGCGGAACTGGAAGGCTTCGGGTGGGAGGTCCAGCTGCTCGACGGGATGACTCATGTCGGGCCGAATGGCGCCGCCCGGCCCGACGTGGTCATTCCGATCCTGCGCGAGTTTCTTGGCCGGGTCGTCCCCGGCTGAATCACCGCTCCGCGAGCGCCCGCTCGCGGAGCCACGAGAGGTCCTGCACGATCACCTCGGGACAGGCCGCGAGGGCCGGGCCCGGGAAGCCGTTGTCGATCCCACCGAGATACCGGTCGAGGAATCCACCGACCAGCGCGTTTTGAATCGGCGTGAATCTCGGCAGGGCTTCCTCGGTGCCGAGGACCGCGCGAATGGCCGGCGCTCCGGCCAGGTCCGGCAGGTCCGAAACGCCGAGGTGGTTGATTCCCGGGACGAGGAAGCGATGGCCGTCGGTCCGCGCCCCCGCCGCCTCGTGCCGCTCATAGGCCAGGTCCTGGGCAGCCCGTGTCGTGGGGCCGACCGGCTCGCGAATGGCGGGATCGACGCCTGGAGTCAGCTCGGGCAGGGCACGGTGCGGGGCCCAAAGGTCGGTGCCCAGGGTGAGGAACGGGGTCCGGAGATCGGTATCCACCAGCTCCCAGGTCCAGATCCCGCCGTCGAGATGGACCAGCGCGCGGGCGCGCGGATCGCCCTGGGTCATGAGGCCGGCGGTGTAGGCGCCGTAGGACATCCCCATGTAGGCCCGCCGGTCGTGGTCGATCGCCGCCGCGAGCGCGGCGGCCGCGGGCACGGCATTCTCCTCCAGCCGGTCGAGCACGAAGTAGACGTCATCCCGCCACACCGACGCGAGCCGGCCCATCGAACCGTCGCGGAGCGACCGGACCTGGGCCCGGAGCGCCGCGAGCTGCTGCCGCAGGGTCGGCGCGGCGATGGCGCTGAGCATCGTCGCGACCGGGAGCTTGGTCAGGTCGTCCACGATCCGGCGTGACATGGTGATGGCGTCGCCATCAGGATAGACGATGCCGCCGCTCTCCCACGGATGGCCGACGGTGAGGATGATGTAGCCCCGCGCGGCGAGGTGCTCGAACAGCGCCGTCTGCTGCGACGGATACGAGGTGTAGCCGTGATTGAACCCGACGACCGGAAAGCGTCCAGCCGCGGGCGGAGCGTCGGCCCAGGCGTTCGTCATGAGCCGGGCGCCCTCGCGGAGCGCGTCGACCGGTTGCTGGAAGAGGGAGAGCATCATGCAGGGGAGCGCCGTCGCCTCCGCCTCCGTGAAGTACGGGCGCCGCCGGCAGCCGGTCACATCGCCGGCGGGATACCAGGCGCGCGCGTAGAGGCGCCGGGTGGGCGTGAGGGTCGGAGCGTACTGCGAACTCCGGAGGGGGTCGGTGACCTCGAACTCGAGGGTTCCGACGGAAAAGGGGCCATCGACCTTCGGCCACGAGCGGCAGTTGGCCGCGTAGTCGTAGGCGGTGTCGGTCACGCGGGTCTCCGGTGGTTCTGGATGGAAGGGGTTCGGGCGTCGGAGAGAACCTACTCCGCCCGTCGTCGTCGCGAAACACGGGCTCGCGCCGCGGCCGCCGGCGACGAGATCAGCCAGTCGAGAATCCGTCGCATCTCGCGACGGTAGCCGGCCACGTCGTTCATGAACGAGTAGTACATCGCCATGCCGAACAGGTGGACCAGGAGCCGCTCGGCCACCAGGGCGCTGTCATGGGGCGGAAGCTCGCCCGACCGGACCGCCGCCCGGAGCACATCGGCGAGCGCGGCACGGAGCCGGGTCTGATAGGCCCGGTTGAACCGGCGCATGGTGGGGCTAGCCCATTCGAAGACGATCCACTGCGCGCCCACCCGGAGGTCCCGGCCGGAGACCTCGCGCTCGCCGAGGCCGAGAACCGCGAGCAGCGCCCGGAGCGGTCGATCGGCGGCCACCGTCCGCTGGAGCGCCTTGAACTGGCCGGCCGCCGACCACTTGAAGGCCGCGAGAATCAGCTGATCCCGCCCGCCATGCCGCTGGATCAGCCGCGGGGCCGAGAGCCCGGCGTGCCGCGCGATCGTGGCGAGCGTGACCCCCGGTCCTTCCCGCGCCAACGCCTCGGTCACGGCCGCCATGACGGCCTCATCGGATACCGCGTTCCGTCGTCGCGTCATTCGGCTTGCCCTCGACCAAAACTAACATTAATCTCCGTTAAGCATACCGGCAGTCACCCGCAGACCACCGCACCCGATCGGATCGTCCATGGCCACCCAGGATCACGGGCCTCGCGCCCCCCGCCGTCCCGCCGTCAAGACGATCGGCGCCGTCAGGTTCGAAGACCCGTTCGCCAACCTGCAGGATGCAAGCGAGGAATCGCTCGCCTGGCAATGGGCCCAGGACGCGTTGGCCGAGCAGGATGCCCGGAGCTGGCCGGGGTTTGCCCGGGTGCGCGCCCGGATCGGGGAGGTGGCGAAGAGCGCCGGGTCGATGATGGAGGGACCGCCGCGGCGGCTCGGGGGGC
>JAEUJH010000727.1 GCA_016794825.1 Gemmatimonadota bacterium | reverse complement strand
TGACGACGTGATCTTCGAGGTCGACGGCGATGCCACGGTCTTCCCTCATCGCTTCCCGGCCGACACGTTCCGGACCGACACCCTGTTCCGGTTTACGCCGCTGGTCGACGAGTTGACCGCCAAGCTGGCGCTCGAAGGGGTCCGTCGGCTGGGGCTCGGCGAAGGATCCGCCACCGACGTCCTCGCGATCTCCTTTTCGGCCACCGACTACGTCGGGCATTTCTACGGGCCCGACTCCCGCGAACAGCACGACCAGATCCTCCGGTTGGATCGAATCGTCGGCGGCTTGCTCGACACCCTCTACGCCCTCCGCGACTCGACCCGGATCGTGGTGGCGCTGACCGCCGACCATGGCGGTGGCAAGATCGCCGAGATGGCGGGGCGGCTCCGCGTCGACATGGCGCCGCTGGTGACCGCGCTCCGGACCCGAATCCGCTCGGCTGGCGGCAACCCGCGCGCGATCGACTTCGAAAGCGGCGCGTTCTTCATCGACTCCACCCGGCTCGGGCCCCGACTCACCGCCGAACAGGTCGCGACCTGGTTCCTCGAAGCCCGCCGCATCCCCGGCGTGATGCGGGTCGACCGGTTTCGCGATCTGGCCGGCCGCGACACCAGCCGCGACGAGATTGCCCGTCGCTGGCTCCACATGTTCGCCCCCAAGGGCGCCCCCGCCGTCGTCGTCACGCTGGCGGAGGGCAACGTGTACAAGTTCGCCTCCAGTCCCTATCCGTATCCGATCATGGCCACCCACGGGTCGCCCCATCGGGATGATTCCCACGTGCCGATCATCTTCATGGGGCCGCCGTTTCGCCCCGGCCGGTACGGGCGCTTCGTCCGGACCGTCGATATCGCCCCCACGCTGGCCCGGGTGCTCGGAGTCACGCCCACCGAACCGCTCGACGGGCGTCCCTTGCAGGAAGCGATTCGCCGCTGAGGCCGGTCGCCGCCCGGTCCGAGGGTCCGACAGTGCCGGGCGGGCCCGTTGCGCCCGCCCGGCGGCAGCGGTACTCTAGCCCTTCACCTCCGCGGCTCACGTCGTCGCTGGTTTTCCTTGGAGCCATCCGTGTCTGACCGCCCCGACCCCGGCTCGGCCGGGTTGGCGCGGACGATCGGGCCCTTGGGCCTCGCGTCCAGCGTCATCAACGTCATCATCGGGTCCAGCATCTTCGTGTTCCCGGCAACCGTCGCGGCCGCGCTCGGTTCCGCTGGCATCCTGGCCTATCTCGTCGCCGCCCTGGCGATGGGCCTGATCGCCCTCTGCTTTGCGGAGTCGGGTTCCCGGGTCACTACGGCGGGCGGTGCCTATGCCTACGTCGAAACCGCCTTCGGCCCCTTTGCCGCCTGGGTCGTCGGCCTGCTGATCTATCTCGGCGTTCAGCTCATCGCCTCAGCCGTGGTCGGCTCGGTCTTCATCCGGTCGCTGTCGGTGCTGATCCCGGCGGTCGGCGAGGGGGCTCCGCGGGTCGCGCTCCTGCTCGCGATTTTCGGCGGGTTCGCGGCCATCAACATCCGGGGCGGCGCCCGTCTCGGCGCCAAGGTCGTCGAAGGCGTCACCATCGCCAAGCTGGCCCCGCTGGTGATCCTGGTCGCCGTCGGGCTCGTCGCGTTTCGACCGGAGTTCGTGCGGTGGGAAACGATCCCGCCGGCCGCCGACATCGGGCGAATGGCCATGCGGCTGCTCTATCTCTTTGCGGGGCTGGAGGCCGTGCTCGCGGTCAGCGGCGAACTGAAGAACCCGAGCCGGACCGTTCCGCTGGGTGGCCTGGGCGGCCTCGGTGTGGCGACGGCGATCTACCTCGGCGTGCAGTTCGCCGCCCAGGGTCTCCTCGGACCCGAGCTGCCGAGCCACGACAAGGCCCCGCTGGCGGACGCCGCCGCCACGGTGCTCGGCAATCCCGGCCGCACCCTGATCCTCCTCGGCGCGGTCATTTCCACGCTCGGGTTCCTCAGCGCCGACATGCTCGCCTCGCCGCGGTCGCTGTTCGCGATGGCCAACGCCGGCCGGCTTCCGCGCGCCCTGGCCAGCGTCCACCCCCGCTTCCAGTCCCCCGCCATTGCCATCGCCACCCACGCGGCCATGGCCTGCGGACTCTCGATCGCCGCGGACTTCGATACCCTCACCGCGCTCGCCTCGAGCGCATTGCTGCTGATCTACCTGGTCTGCAGCGCGGCCACCCTGGTGCTCCAGCGCCGCCGAGTTGGCGAGGATCAGGTGACCCTCCGCCTTCCCTTGGGCCCCGTGATTCCGCTCGCCGCCATGGCGCTCGTCGTGGCCCTGATGACCACCCTGACGCAGCGGGAGATCATCGCGGTGTTGGTGGTGGTGGCGGGGGCGGGCCTGACCTACCTGGCCTCGAGGCGAACGGCGAGCTGAAATCCGCCGGGGCTCAGGGGTCCCGGCGCAACTCCGTGGCCAGCCAGGCGCGCGCCATGGCCCAGTCCCGCTTGACCGTGGCGATCGAGATCCCGAGCGACTCGGCGATCAGTTCGTTGGTGAGCCCCCCGAAGAACCGCATCTCCACCACCTTGGCCTGGCGGGGGTCGAACACCGCCAGTTCGGCCAGCGCCTCGTCGACCCGGACCAGGTCGGCGGG
>JAEUJH010000724.1 GCA_016794825.1 Gemmatimonadota bacterium | reverse complement strand
GACGGGACGGTTGGCCTCCACGTCGGCGAGGCCGTAGCCCTTGGCCCAGTGGATCTTGAAGTCCTTGATGACCGCGATGCTGACCCCGGGAACCCGGAACCGCTCCATCAGCTGCGAGAGCGTCAACGGGTCGAATCCCTGGCGGTTGGGCAGCTGGGGCGCCTCGATCCGCGCGATCATCGCGGCCGCATCGTCCTGGGCTCCGGCGGGTACCGATGAAACGGCCAGGGCCAGCAGGCCGGCGCACGGCGAGAACACGAACCGGTGGAGACGGGTCATGGGGCGACGTTCCTTTCGGAGTGAAGGGGCGACCGGCGACGCTGGTCGGCGGCGATCGGGAAGTTGGACGCCGCTCCCCTTCGGAAAGTTGCTTCGGTTCCAGGGAGCCCGCCAGCCACCGGGAACCGTTCGTCAGGTCGGGCAGCTTGGGGACTCGCCGGCCGATCGGGCCGAAGCGCGTGCCGGCCGCTCGTCGCTCCGGGTTTGACACTGGCGGCGATCGTCCTAGAATCCGACCCCATGTCACGCGCCCGGAATGCCGGCCCCGCGGCCGCTCCGGCGCCCGCCCGCTTCGACCGTTCGATCGTCGATGGACCACTCCAGGCCGCGGTCTGGAAGCTTGCCTGGCCCACCATGCTGACCAACATCGTCGGCGGGCTCCAGGGCATCGTCGATCACGTCCTGGTCGGTCACCTCGTCGGGTTCAAGGCCAACGCGGCCATCGGGGTCAGCTGGCAGATCCTCCTGGTCGTCATCATTTTCATTTCCTCGCTCTTTACCGGGATGAGCGTGCTGGTGTCCCGGTTTGCCGGCGCCGGCGATTCGGCCAAGGTCAACCGGGTGGTCTACCAGGCGTTTCTTTCGGCCATGCTCCTGGCCCTGGGCGTCATGGCGCCGGTCGGGTACTTCGTCTCTCCCTACCTGCTCGACTTCGTCAACGCGGCGCCCGACGTGAAGGCCGAGGCCCTCCCGTTCCTCCGGATCATGTTCGCCGGCAGCAGCGGGATGCTGGTGTTCTTCATGCTGGGAGGCGCCCTCCGTTCCGCCGGCGATGCCCGGACGCCAATGGTCCTGGGCATCGCGCTCACGGTGCTGAATCTGGTGTTCAACGTGGTGCTGATCCGCGGGCTCGGTCCGATTCCGGCCTTCGGAACCACGGGCTCGGCCATGGGGACCGTGCTCGCCTCCGGGGTCCTGATGCTCTACGCCGTCTGGCGGCTGTGGCGCGGGGGCTGGGTGGTGGCGTTCCCCCACGATCAGGGGTACCGACCCGACTGGTCCATCATCCGTTCGCTGTTCCAGTTCGGGCTGCCGGCGGGGATCCAGGGCATCGCCATGAACGTGGGCGGGGTGCTGATGCTCTCGTTCATCGGGTCGCTGGCCGAGAGCGCCGCGGCGCAGGCCGCGTTCGCGGTGTCGTACTCGCAGCTGTTCTCGCTCATCACCTGGACGTCGGTCGGGTTGATGGGCGCCGCCGCGGCCGTGGCGGGCCAGAACCTCGGCGCGGGCCATCCGGATCGGGCCGATCAGGCGGTGCACGTCGCGGCGCGGTACGGTCTGGGCGGCGCGGCCTTCATCGGGGCGGTCTTCTTCCTGTTCCCCCGCCAGTTGCTCGGCGTCTTCGGCATGAGCGACCCGGCCGCCGTCACCATCGGGGTCCAGCTCCTCCGGGTCCTGAGCGTGTCGGGCCTCTTCATCGCGACGGCGCTCACCTACACCGGCGGCCTCCAGGGCACCGGCGACACCAAGAG
>JAEUJH010000723.1 GCA_016794825.1 Gemmatimonadota bacterium | reverse complement strand
TACGGGACGTAGGTGCCCAACCCCTTCTCCGCCGACACCTTCGTCAACGCCGCCGTCGTCGTCGTCTTCCCGTGGTCCACGTGCCCGATCGTGCCCACGTTCACATGCGGCTTGTTCCGCTCGAATTTGGCCTTGCCCATGGTGCGTCTCCTTGCCCCAGCCCGTTATTTCTTCGTCTTGGCGACGATCTGCTCTTCGACAGCCTTCGGCACCTGCTCATAGTGGTCGAACTGCATCGAGTACACCGCCCGGCCCTGGCTCATGCTGCGCAGGTTGGTGGAGTACCCGAACATTTCCGAGAGCGGCACTTCCGACGCGACCACCTGGTTCTCGCCCCGCTGGGTCATCCCGCCCACCTTGCCGCGGCGGCTCGAGAGGTCGCCGATGACGTCGCCGAGGTACTCGGACGGCGTCACCACTTCGACTTCCATGATCGGCTCGAGGATGATCGGCTTGGCCTGGCGGCAAGCCTCCTTGAAGGCCATCGACCCGGCGATCTTGAACGCCATTTCCGAGGAGTCGACGTCGTGGTAGCTGCCGTACACCAGCGACACCTTCACGTCGACCACCGGATACCCGGCCAGCACGCCGGTATCGAGCGCTTCCTTGATGCCCGCCTCGACCGGCTTGATGAACTCGCGGGGGATGACGCCGCCCACGATCTTGTCCTCGAAGTGGAACCCGCTGCCCGGCTCGGCCGGCTCGAGGTCGATGACCACGTGGCCGTACTGACCCTTACCGCCCGACTGCCGGATGAACTTGCCCTCGATCTGCGTGACCTTCTTGAGGATGGTCTCGCGGAAGGCCACCTGCGGACGGCCGACGTTGGCCTCGACCTTGAACTCCCGCTTCATCCGGTCGACGATGATCTCGAGGTGCAGCTCGCCCATCCCGGCGATGATCGTCTGGCCGGTTTCGGCGTCGGAGCGGACCTTGAAGGTCGGATCTTCCTCGGCCAGCTTCTGCAGCGCGATCCCCATCTTGTCCTGGTCGGCCTTGGTCTTCGGCTCGACCGCGACGTCGATGACGGGGTTCGGGAACTTCATGGCCTCGAGGATGACCGGCTTGTCCTCGTCGGAGAGCGTGTCGCCGGTCCGAGTGTCCTTGAGGCCGATCGCGGCGGCGATGTCGCCCGCGAGGACCTCCTCGATCTCGTCCCGCTTGTTGGCGTGCATCTGGAGCAGCCGCCCGATCCGCTCCCGCTTGTCCTTGGTGCTGTTGTAGATGTAGCTGCCCGACTTGATCGAGCCCGAATACACCCGGAAGTACGTCAACCGGCCCACGAACGGGTCGGTCATGATCTTGAACGCCAGCGCCGCGAACGACTCGTCGTCGGTGGCCACCCGCTCCACCTGGGTGTCGTCATGGAGCGGCAGGTGCCCCTTGATGGCCGGAATGTCGGCCGGCGAGGGGAGGTAGTCGATGACCGAGTCGAGCAGCGCCTGGACGCCCTTGTTCTTGAACGAGGCGCCGCAGAGCACCGGCACCATCCACCCGTTGATCGTGGCCCGCCGGATGGCGCCCATGATCTCGTCGAGCGTCGGCTCCTCACCGCCGAGGTACTTCTCCATCAGCGCGTCTTCGTGCTCGATGGCGGCTTCGATCAGCTCGTGCCGATACTGCGCCGCCTTCTCCTTGAGCGCGTCCGGAATCGGCATCTCGGTGAAGGTCTTGCCGAGGGTCTCCTCGTCGAAGACGATCTCGACATTCCGGAGCAGGTCGATGTGCCCGGTGAAGGTCTCGCCGGAGCCGACCGGGAGCTGGAGCGGATAGGCCTTCCGGGTGAGCCGGGCCCGGATCATCTCGAGGCAGCGATAGAAGTCCGCGCCGACCCGGTCCATCTTGTTCGCGAAGATGAGCCGCGGCACGCCGTACCGGTCGGCCTGACGCCAGACCGTTTCGGTCTGCGGCTCGACGCCGGCGACCGAGTCGAGCAGGGTCACCGCGCCGTCCAGCACTCGCAGCGACCGCTCCACCTCGGCGGTGAAGTCGACGTGTCCGGGGGTGTCGATGATGTTGATCCGGTGCTCGATCCCGTTCCGGACCCAGAAACAGGTGGTCGCGGCCGAGGTGATCGTGATGCCCCGCTCCTGCTCCTGCTCCATCCAGTCCATGGTGGCGGCGCCATCGTGGACTTCACCGATCTTGTAGTTCTTACCGGTGTAATAGAGGATACGCTCGGTCGTAGTCGTCTTCCCGGCATCGATGTGGGCCATGATGCCGATGTTGCGATAGTGACTGAGCGGTGTCTTCCGGGCCATAACGTTCCTTCTTCGTTCCTTCCGGGGCGCCGTCGGGCGCCACCATCATTCCGATCCAACACAAAAGCGGGGCGACCGGCCGGGACATCCGTCCCGCGGTATCGCTCCGCACCACCTCCACGTCTCGAACCAGCCGTCAGCCGACGTTGGGAGGGGGCGCCCCTGGGGCAACCCTTGCCTTTTCGGGCCGGAGGTGGCGGGGGACGAATCCCCAACCCGTCACGCGGCCCAACCAGACCGGGTCAACCCGCGACCCGGCCCGACCCTGCTTACCAGCGATAATGCGCGAAAGCCCGGTTGGCTTCCGCCATCTTGTGCGTGTCTTCCTTCTTCTTGATCGTGTTGCCCTCGCCCTTCGAGGCGAGGATCAACTCCGCCGCGAGCCGCTCGGACATCGACTTCTCGCTCCGGGCCCGCGAATACTGAATGATCCACCGCATGGCCAGCGCGGTCCGCCGCTCCGGCCGGACTTCCACCGGCACCTGCAGCGAGGCACCACCCACCCGGCGACTCTTGACCTCGACCGCCGGCTTGGCGTTCGACACGGCCTGCTTGAACACGGTGACGCCCGGCTGACCGGTGCGCTCCTCGATCAGGTCCATGGCCTTGTAGAACACCCGCTCGGCCAAGCTCTTCTTGCCCTCGACCATGATGGCATTCACGAACTTGGACACGGTCTGGCTGTCGTACCGCGGATCGGGCGGCAGCGGCCGCCGGATCGCCTTGTTCCGCCGACTCACTTCTTACCTCCCGCCTGGCCCTCTTTCGGCGCCTTGGCCCCGTACTTCGACCGGCTCCGCCGACGGCCGTTGACCCCGGCCGCGTCGAGCGTGCCCCGGACGATGTGATACCGGACGCCAGGAAGGTCCTTCACCCGGCCACCCCGGATCAACACGATCGAGTGTTCCTGGAGGTTGTGCCCCTCGCCCGGGATATAGGCGATGACCTCGAACCCGTTCCGAAGCCGAACCTTGGCCACCTTCCGAAGGGCCGAGTTCGGCTTCTTCGGCGTCACGGTGTACACGCGCGTGCAGACCCCCCGGACAAACGGGTTCTGCTTGAGCGCAGGAGACTTGTCTTTGTAGACCGGCGCCTTTCGGGGGCGCCGAACCAGCTGATTAATCGTCGGCATAGGACCCAAGAACAGAGCCCAAAAAGCTAGTCGCTGATCCGAGCGGAGTCAAGCGAAACAGAAAGCCCGGCACCAAGATGGCCTGTCCCCGGCCCCTGACCACCCCGGCCGGCCCCAACCACCTGCCCCCTTGGGGCCGGGTCCCATACTTTTCCGACCCAACGGATTTCGGGCCGCCCCCTACCGGAACGGCCCAACGAAAGGATTTGGCCGATGCCCGGTGTCGGATTGCGGCGTTTGACCCAGTTGGGGTGGCTGGCCCTCGGCCTGACCTCCTTCCTGGCTGCCTGCGGAGAAGACGGTCCCCCGCCCCCCAGGGTCCCCAGCCGGATTGCCCTGGCCAGCGGAGACAACCAGGACGCCCAGGTCGGGGTTCAGCTGGCCCAGCCCCTGGCATTCGTCGTTTCCGACCAGCAGGGGCCCCTGTCAGGCATCAAGGTCGACTTTGCCCTGTCCGACGCCACCGGCTTCCTCTCGGTCACCTCGGCCACCTCGGACGCCAACGGCGCCGTCTCGGTCCGCTGGACCGTGGGGGGCCAGCTCGGTAACCAGACCCTGACCGCGACGGTGACCGGAATCACTCCAGCCACGGCCAGGGCGACCGTCCGGGAAGGGCCCCCGGCCCTCCTGACCCCGGTCTCCGAGGCCAGTCAGTTCGTGGTGGTCGGCGGCACGGTCCCGAACCCGCCCGTCGTGAAGGTCACCGACGCGTTCGGCAACCCGATCGCCAACCAGGCGGTGACCTTCGTGGACGCGACTGATCGGTCGATCCTGACCGGGGCGACGGCCACCAGCGATGCCGCCGGCCGGGCCTCCCTGACCTCCTGGAAGATCGGGCGCGCAGCCGGCTCGTACACGGTGCAGGCGTCCACGGCTTCGGGCATCACCGCCAACTTCGTGGCCTTCGGCATTCCGAGCCTGCTCCAGATCACCGCCGGCGACAACCAGTCGGCCAACGCCGGGACCCTGGTGACCCAGTTGCCCACGGTTCGAGCCTTCGACGACCAGAACCAGCCCCTGCCGGGCGTCACGGTGACCTATCGAGTCACCGGCGGCGGCGGGCGGCTCCTGGCGGGCGGCGCCGTCCAGACCGGGGCCACCGGCCTCGCCACCGCGCCCGGCTGGGTCCTCGGGACCACCGCCGGGGCCAACGAGCTGACCGCCGAAACCCCCGGAATCCCGAACCTGGTGTTCCGCGCCACCGGGATCGCGGCGGTGCCGTCGGCCGTCGCGATCCTGTCCGGCCAGGGCCAGACCGGGTTCAACGGCAACTTCGGGTCGGCCCGGCCGAGCGTCCGGATTACCGACGCCGGCGGCCGACCGGTGGCGGGGACGCCCGTCACCTTTGCCCTCACCGCGGGCGGCGGGAGCGTGTCGGCCGCGACCCCGACGACCGATTTCGACGGGGTCGCCACCCTGGGAGCCTGGCGCTTCGGCACCGGCGCCCAGAGCCTGTCCGCCACCGCGGGAGCGCTCCCGCCCGTGGCGTTCACGGCCACGGTGGCCACCCCCCCGGCCTCGAGCTACCAGATCACGGTCCGCTACCTCGGGCCCGAACCGAGCGCGAGCCAGAAGGCCGCGTTCGACGAGGCGGCCGCCAAATGGGGTAGCCTGATCCTCGGCGACCTGAGCGACGTTCCGTTCGTGCCGGGCGACGACATGAGTTTCTGCGGCGGGCAGACGCTCGACGAGACGATCGACGACCTGCTGATCTTTGCCCGGATCGACCGGATCGACGGTCCCGGCAACGTCCTCGGCCAGGCCGGGGCGTGCTACATCCGGGACGACGATTTCCTCTCAGTGGTCGGCATCATGCAGTTCGACGTCGATGACGTCACCAACCTGGAATCGTCGGGCCGGTTCAAGGACGTGGTGCTCCATGAAATGGGGCACGTGATCGGACTGGGGTCGCTCTGGAACCTGAAGGGGCTGATCACCGGCCGAGCCACCGGCGACCCGTTCTTCAACGGGGCCTCGGCCCGGATGGCGTTTGCCTCGGCCATGGCGACCCCCACCGCCTTTACCGGGAACACCGTCCCGGTCGAGAACACCGGGGGTGGCGGCACCCGCGACGTCCACTGGCGGGAATCCACGATCACCAACGAGTTGATGACCGGGTTCCTCAATACCGGCTCCAACCCGCTCTCGGCCATAACCGTGGCCTCGTTCCGCGACGAGGGCTACCTCGTCAACGACGCCGGCGCCGACCAGTTCTCCTTCGGCGCGGCGCTCCTGGCCGTCTCGACGCCGCCGCAGCGGCTGCACACCAGGGAGTGGGACGCGCCGATCCGGACCAAGGACCGCGCCGGCCGGGTGGTCCGGTCGCTCGATCCGCGGGCCGGTCCGTTCCGCCGTTAGGCAGCGCCGGGGGCGGGTGTCCCGCCCGCCCCCTCCCAATCCGCCAGCACCACCGCGCCGTCCGTCACCGCCTCGGGCGGCGGACTCGGTGCCCGGGCCGGGGTCCGACTGAACCGCGGCGCCGGCGCCGGGTGAACGACACCCCCGATCGACACGAACGCGCCCCGGGCCTGGTTGGCCGGATCGGCGGCCGCCTCCGTCACCGTCAGGACCGGGGCGACACAGGCGTCCGTCCCCTCGAACCGGGCCATCCACTCGTCCCGGGTCCGGGTGGCGACGGTCGCCGCGATCCGGGCCCGCAGCGCCGGCCACCGGGCCGGGTTCCAGCGATCCTCGACCTCGGCCTCCGTCAGACCCAGACCCTTCGCGAGTTGCGCGAAGAACTCCTCCTCGAGCCCGCCCAGCGCGAGGTACTTGTCATCGCGGGTCCGATAGACGTCGTAGAACGGAGCCCCGGTATCGATGAAGTTGGTGCCCCGCTCGGAACGCCAGACGCCGGTGGCGAGCATGCCGAGCGTCGGGGCCAGGAGCGCGCCGACACCGTCCGTCATGGCCGCGTCGACCACCTGCCCCACCCCGGTTCGACGGGCCTCGAACAGCGCCGCCAGGATCCCGAGCACGGCAAAGAGGGTCCCGCCGGCATAGTCGCCGAGGAAGTTGACGGGGGGCACGGGCGGCCCGCCGGCCCGGCCGATGGCATCGAGAGCACCGGTGACGGCCAGATAGGTGATGTCGTGCCCGGCAGTCCGCGACCGGGGCCCCTCCTGCCCCCACCCGGTAATCCGGCAAATCACCAACGCCGGGCGCCGGCGCAGCAGCTCATCCGGACCGAACCCGAGGCGTTCGATCGTACCGGGCCGGAACCCCTCGAGCACCACGTCGGCTCGATCGATCAGCGACCGCGCCAGGCCTCGCCCGGCCTCGGTCTTGAGGTCGACCGTCACCAGCCGCTTCCCCCGGTTGGCGATCACGCCGCGCCGGGGCACCAGCGCCGTGATCTCCGAGGCCTGGGGGCGCTCCAGGACGACGACGTCGGCCCCGAGGTCGGCCAGGAGCATGCCGGCCAGCGGCCCCGGTCCAATCCCCGCGAATTCGACGACCCGGACCCCTCGAAGCGGTCCCCCGGCCGGCGCCGTTTCCGTCACGCGTGCCTCCCGAATGTCCTGAGTTGGTTCCTCCGCCGGGGCCGGGTGCGTCTGTCGCGCCCATGGCCCGCCGGGTATCTTGCCGAAGACTATCCCGGCCGCGCTTCCCCGGAAACCGGATTCTCGAGGTGATGGCTCGCGACCTTCTGCCGATCGTCCAGGCCACGCTGGCCGGCCGCTACCACGTCGAAGCCGAGATCGGCCGGGGCGGCGCGGCGCGGGTCTTCCGGGCCATCGATTCCGCCGGTCGGCCGGTCGCGCTCAAGATCCTCCGCCCTGAACTGGTCGTCACGGTCACGGCCGATCGATTCCTCCGTGAAATCGAGATCATCCAGCGCCTCGACCACCCCCGCATCGGCCGGTTGATCGACAGCGGGCAGTCCGACTGGCTGATCTACTACGCCATGCCGTTCATCCCGGGTCCGTCGCTCCAGCAAGTGCTCCAGCAGCGCGGTCGGATCACGCCGGCCGACACTGCCAGGGTGGCCCGCGATCTCCTGGACGGGCTCGCGCACGCCCACGCCCGGAGCGTCGTGCACCGCGACGTAAAGCCCGACAACATCCTGATCGCGAGCGATGGGGCCATTCTGGTCGACTTCGGCATTGCCCGGGCCATCGAACTGGCGGGCACCGACCGGTTGACGAAGAGCGGGATGGCGGTGGGAACGTCGCGGTACATGAGCCCCGAGCAGATCATGGGCGAGGCCACGATCGATCCGCGCTCGGACCTGTATTCCCTCGGGTGCGTGCTGTTCGAATGCCTGGCCGGCCGGCCACCCTACCAGCACCCGAACGAACTGGCGGTGCTGGAACTCCATCGGAGTGCGCCCATCCCGGACATCGCGGCGCTCGTGCCGGGCGTCCCACCGAACCTCGCGGCGGCCATCACCCGCGCCCTCGGGAAAGCGCCGTCCGACCGGTGGAACACCGCCGCCGAAATGCGGGCCGTCCTCGGCCCCTGAGGCCTGGCGGGCCGGTCGGCCAAACCGGGCCGCACCCCGCGGCCTCCGTGAGGCCGATCCTTACCGAAGCACCACGTAGGCAAGACCGGCGATCGACGCCGACAGCGGAATCGTCAGGACCCAGGCCCACACGATCCGCCCCGCCACGCCCCATCGCACCGCCGACAGCCGCTGGGCCGCCCCCACCCCGACGATCGCGCCGGTGATGGTGTGAGTGGTGCTCACCGGAATGCCGAGCGCCGAGGCCAGGAAGATCGCGGCGGCGCCGCCGGTTTCGGCGCAGACGCCGCCGAACGGCCGGAGCTTCGTGATCCGGGTTCCCATCGTCTTGACGATCCGCCATCCGCCCAGCGCCGTCCCGAGCGCGATGGCCGTGTATGCCGACATCTCCACCCACATCGGGATCGTGTCGGCGTCCTTGAGGTAAAAGGCGGCCTGCCACCCGGTGGCGTCCTGGAACAGCGCCTGAGTGGACACCAGCAGCCCCACGATGATCCCCATGGTCTTCTGCGCGTCGTTGGCGCCGTGGCTCACCGAGAAGGCGGCGGCCGACAGCAGCTGGATCCGCCGGAAGACCCGATCGAGCTTGGCCGCGGGCAGGCGGTAGACCGACCAGCTCAGGGTCACCGCCAGGAACATCGAGGCCCCGGCGCCGATCAGCGGCGACAGGAAAATGAAGATGATCGGCTTGACCCAACCCGACGCGATCAGGGCGCCGATCCCCGCCTTGGCCACCGCCGCGCCACCGTACCCGCCGAGCAGCGCGTGGGAGGACGACGACGGGAGGCCGAGCCACCAGGTCAGCAGGTTCCAGACGATCGCGCCGATCAGGCCAGCCAGCACCACGTTGGGATCGACCACCGCGGGGTCGATCAGGCCTTTCCCCATCGTCTTGGCAACGGCCGTCCCGACGGCGAACGCGGCCACGAAATTGAAGAACGCCGCCCAGAACACCGCCACCCCGGGCGACAGCACCCGGGTCCCGACCACGGTGGCGATCGAGTTGGCGCTGTCATGGAACCCGTTGATGAAATCGAAGGCCAGCGCCAGGCCGACGATCAGGAGGACGAAGGTGACCTCTGGCGTCATGGTCACGAGTGCTTGATCGCAATCGATTCGAGTACGTTGGCCACGTCCTCGGCCTGGTCGAGCGTCTTCTCGAGGGTGTCGTAGATCTCCTTCCACTTGATCAGCGTCACCGGATCGCGCTCCTCGTCGAAGAGCCGCCCGAGCCACTCGTGGTACACGAAGTCGCCCTCTTCCTCGAGCTTCTTGACCTGGACGCAGGCCGCGATCACGAGCGGGGCCTTGGCGCCGTCGAGGATCCGGACCGCCTCGAGGATCTGCTTGGTCGACCGGACGATCACGTCCGTGATCAGGTGGATCCCCTGCGGCGCGGCCCCCGGCCGGAAGATCTGGGTCCGCCGAGCGGTCCCGTCGATCCGGTCGATGATGTCGTCGAGCCGCGACGCGAGCATGTGGATGTCCTCGCGGTCGAGCGGCGTGATGAAGCTCCGATCGAGCCGGGTGATGACCTCATGGGTCACGGCGTCAGCCTCGTGCTCGAGCCGCTTGACGCTTTCGGCCAGGAAGGCGCGGCGATCGCCCTCGGATTTGAACAGTTCGTGCAGGTGCTCGGCGGCCGAGACATTGAGTGTCGCCACGGAGGTGAACAGATCGAAGAAGCGCTCGTCGCGGGGTAGGAGTCGCACGGGTGACCCTGATTTCGTGGAATGGGAACGGCCCCAATGTCTCGTCGTTACCGTTCCGTGACAAGTCCGTGACCGAACAGTCCAATTCGAACCCCCCTTGACATCGCCGCCGATCCGCGACCCGGCGGTCATTTCCCCCTAGCTCGCCCGGCTGGTAGTTTGGGGTTTCCCGTACCCGGAGCCCAGGGCCCCGATGACGACCGTCAAGCTCGACATGATCCAGACCCTCGCCCTGGCCGCCGTGCTCCTGTTCGTCGGCTATGGCATCCGCCGCCGGGTCGGGTTCCTGGACCGGTTCAACATCCCGGCCCCCGTCATCGGTGGCTTCCTGTTCGCCGCGGTGGCGCTGGGCCTTCGGCAAGCCGGCATCCTCGCCTTTGAATTCGACACGACGCTCCAGTCCCCGCTCATGATCGCGTTCTTCACGACCATCGGGCTGGGGGCGAGTTTTGGGCTCCTCAAGGTCGGGGGCCCGCAGGTCGTGGTGTTTTGGGGGCTGGCCAGCCTCTTGGCGGTGGTCCAGAACGGCCTTGGCATAGCGCTCGCCGAAGCGATGGGCGTTCACCCCTTCCTCGGGCTCATCTCGGGCTCCATCACGATGACCGGTGGCCATGGAACCGGCGCGGCGTTCGGCAAATTGATGGAGGACCAGTACCAGTTTCCCGGCGCCCTGACCCTGGCCATGGCCGCCGCCACGTTCGGTCTGGTGAGCGGCGGGCTGATCGGCGGTCCGGTCGCCACACTGCTCGTGAACCGCCACGGCCTCAAGCCGGGCGGGGGCTCCGCCCCGACCGCCACGGTCGACGCCAACGCCGCGCTCGACACCGAAATCGACACCGAAGCCGTCGGCGAGGCGCCCACTGCGTACGGCCTGCTCAAGAGCCTGGCGGTCATCCTGGTGGCCATGGCGCTTGGCGGCGTCCTCAGCAAGTGGCTCGGCCAGTTCGTGACCCTGCCCGGGTACATCGGCGCGATGATCTGCGCCGCGGTGGTCCGCAACCTCGACGACGGCACCCGGATTCTGAAGCTCGACCAGCGGATCATCGACGACCTCGGCACCATTGCCCTGTCGCTCTTCCTGGCCATGGCGCTGATGTCGCTCAAGCTCTGGGAGCTGCTCGATCTGGCCCTGCCGATGCTGGTCATCCTGGCGGCGCAGGTGGCGACGATCGCCGCGTTCACGGTCTTCGTCACCTTCCGGTTCATGGGCCGGGACTACGATGCAGCCGTCATGGCCGGCGGGCATTGCGGCTTCGGGCTCGGGGCCACACCCAACGCGGTTGCCAACATGCGCTCCATCGTGGAACGGTTCGGACCGGCGCCCCGGGCCTTCCTGGTGCTCCCGATGGTGGGGGCGTTCTTCATCGACTTCTCGAACGCGCTGATCATCACTGCCTACATCAACCTGGTGCAGTAGGGGTCAATTTTCGGCGTTTGTTCGGTTGCCCGGATGGGGGATGGGCTCTGCGGGCGGGTTTTCCCCGGGGTCGCAGGCCCCCCGGCGGGGGGGCCCGGGATTGCCCCAAACTGGTCCGATTGCTAGCTTTAACGGCTAGCGAGATCGTGTACCATTTCTAGTACTCGATACTGGTTCCAACGACAGGGGCTGGCGCTCTCGCCGGCCCCTTGCCGTTGACTCGCCGGTGGTACCATCGAATGGATGGGCTTCCGGAACCGCACCCGGCGTGAGGGTTCGATCACGAGTCAGTAGTCGGTGAGCACGGCTTCGGTCCGAGTCTCCGATTACCAATCAACAGGAGCAGGACAGATGCGCACCACCGGCACCGTGAAGTGGTTCAACGAGACCAAGGGCTTCGGCTTCATCACCCCCGAAAACGGTCAGAAGGATTGCTTCGTGCATCATTCGGCCATCCAGTCGAGCGGCTTCCGCACGCTGGCCGAGGGCGAGCGGGTCGAGTTCGACATCGTGCAGGGTCAGAAGGGCCCGGCGGCCGAGAACGTCGTCCGCCTCGGCAAGTAACGGCGTTCCCGCGGATGGCGGCCGGTTCGTCCCGAACCGGCCGGCCATTCCCGGTTGAGGATCCGATCGAGGAGACAGGGCGATGATCGAAGTGACGCTGTCCGAGACCGACGGCATCGAGTGGGCCATCAAGGTCTTCAAGCGCAAAGTCCAGAAGTCGGGCATCCTTCGCGATCTCCGGCAGAAGCGGCATTACCTCAAGCCCAGCGTGGCCAAGCAGCTGAAGGCGGCCGCGGCCCGGCGTCGGGCCCGGACCCGGGCTCGCAAGGGCACCGAGCGGTAGTCGTCGCCCGACCCGCCGAATCCCGCATCAGAATCCTTCCTGATGCGGGTCGACGGTCGGTTCCGTAATCCGCGCCCCGGATCGGCGCGGATTCTCGTTGGCCCACCTTTCGGTGGGCTTTTTTTTTTGCCCCCAGGCCGAAAAACCAAAGGGTGCCTGGCGAGCGTATCGCCAGGCACCCTTGGAACATCCACCCGCTGGACTAGAGCGCTTCGACTTCCTCCACCACGGCCGGGGCCGGGGCGGCCTCGCCTTCCGGCGCCGGGGGCGGCGGTTCGAAGCCCGGAGGCGCCTGGACGTCGAGATCGACGTACCGGTAGTGACCGGTGCCGGCCGGGATCAGGTGCCCGATGATGATGTTCTCCTTGAGGCCTCGGAGGTCGTCCTTGGCGCCGCGGATCGCCGCATCGGTGAGCACTCGGGTCGTCTCCTGGAAGGAGGCGGCCGAGATGAACGACTGGGTGGTCAAGCTGGCCTTGGTGATGCCGAGCAGGAGCGGCTCGGCCGTGGCCGGCGAGAGCTTCCGCCGAATGGCCCGCTCGTTCTCCTCCCGGAAGCTCAGCTTGTCGACGGCTTCGGCTTCGAGGAAGCTGGTGTCGCCCGGATCGGTGATCCGGACCTTCTGGAGCATCTGCTTGATGATGACGCCGCAGTGCTTGTCGGCGATCCGGACGCCCTGGAGTCGATAGACCTCCTGGACCTCGTTGAGCAGGTACTCCTGCACCGCGCGCGGACCCTTGATGAGCAGGATCTCGTGCGGATTGACCGGACCCTCGGTCAGACGGTCGCCCGCCCGGACCCGGTCGCCCTCGTGGACCCGGAGGTGCTTGCCCGCGGGCACCTCGTACACCTGCGGCGGCTCCTTCTCGTCGATGGCGCCGTCCTGGGTCATCGGGTAGACGAAGATCTCGCGCTTGCCGCGCTTGATCTCGCCGAACTTGACGATGCCGTCGATTTCCGACATCGTGGCCGGATCCTTCGGCCGCCGCGCCTCGAACAGTTCCGCCACCCGCGGGAGACCGCCGGTGATGTCGCGGGTCTTGTAGGCCTGCCGCGGGATCTTGGTCACCGTGACGCCCTTGGCGACCTTGACCGGCGTCGACAGGAACACGGTCCGATCCTTGGCTTCCTTCTTGGTCTTGGAGGGCCACGCCTCGTTGATCGGCCGCTCCTCGACGTGGAACTTGCTCGACCACGGATTGGCCTCGTCCGGCACGTCCATGGCCCGAGTCACCTGGTCGGTCGGCGAGCCCAGGATGATCCGGGAGCCTTCGGCCAGGGTGTACTCCTGCGGGTCCTTCCGGTTCGGCACGTAGACCAGCACCGAGGGATGGAGCTCGCGGTCCGGATCGGCGGTCACGACCAGCGACCGGAGCCCGGTGCCTTCGTCCAGTTCCTCGCGCAGGGTGACACCGGGAACCAGGTCCTTCCACCGGAGGGTGCCGTCCTGCTTGACGATGCTGGGATCGTTGTACGGGTCCCAGGTGTAGAGAATCGACGCCCGGCGCTCGCCGTCGCCCTTGGTGACCTGCTGTCCTTCGGTCACCTGGAGCATGGCGCCCTGCGGCACCGGATAGCGCGACAGGATGTGCGACGGATCCTTCGGGTCGACGATGAGGATGCCTTCCTTCGACTCCTCTTCCGCCGACTCGTCCTCGCGGGTCAGGGCCACCCGGAGCTTGGCCTTGGTGCCGTCTTCGTACTCGACGCCGAGGTCCGCGAACTCGAGGCCCTTGGTGTACTTGACGATGCCGTCCGACCTCGCGCGCCGCTCGGCTTCCTCGGCGATGCGGGCGGAGGTACCGCCGATGTGGAACGTCCGGAGCGTCAGCTGGGTGCCCGGCTCGCCGATCGACTGGGCCGCCAGGATGCCGACGGCTTCGCCCATGTCCACCATGTCCATGGTGGCCAGGTTCCGGCCGTAGCACATCCGGCAGACGCCGCGCTTGGCCTCGCAGGTGAGGACCGAGCGGATCTTGACCTTCTCGATGCCGGCGTCCTCGATGGCGTCGGCGGTCTCCTCGGCGATCAGCTGGCCCGAGGCCACGATCAACCGCGGGTCGCCGTGCTCGTCGAGCTGGTGCGGATCCATCACGTCCTCGGCCGCCACGCTGCCGACGATCCGCTCGCCCAGGGACTCGATCACGTCCTCGCCCTCCTTGAGGGCCGACATGTCGAGGCCGAGGATGGTGCCGCAATCCTCTTCGGTGATGGTGACGTCCTGCGCCACGTCGACCAACCGGCGGGTCAGGTACCCCGCGTCGGCGGTCTTCAAGGCGGTGTCCGCCAGACCCTTCCGGGCGCCGTGCGTCGAGATGAAGTACTCGAGCACCGAGAGACCTTCCCGGAAGTTCGATTTGATCGGGCTCTCGATGATTTCGCCGATGCCACCCGTCAGCTTCTTCTGGGGCTTGGCCATCAGGCCACGCATCCCCGCCAGCTGCCGGATCTGGTCGCGGCTGCCTCGGGACCCGGAATCGAACATCATGAAGACCGGGTTGAACCCGCCCCGGCTCTTCCGCATATGGGAAATCATCGCCTCGGCCACGTCGTTGTTGGCGTGGGTCCAGGCGTCGATGACCTTGTTGTAGCGCTCACCGAAGGTGATCTGACCGGTGTTGTAGGCCTTCTGGAACCGCTCGACCCGCTTCTGGGCTTCGTCGAGCAGTGAGACCTTCTCGGCCGGCACCTCGAGATCCTCGATCCCGATCGAAACGCCGCCCGTGGTGGCGAAGTCGAATCCGAACCGCTTGAGGCGGTCGAGGAACTCGACGGTTTCCCGAAGACCCGCGCGCCGGTAGCTCTCGAGGACGAGGCCCGACAGGGTCTTCTTCTTCATCACGTCGTCGCGGAAGCCGAGTTCCGCCACCGTCTTCCGGGGCAGGATGTTGTTGAAGAGCACCCGGCCCACGGTCGTGCGGATCCAGCGCGGATCCCGGTCGGCCGCGTCGTACGGCGGCACGAACCAGAAGTGAATCGCGCTGTGGTAGCCCACCGCGCCGGACATCAGCGCCATCTCGAGCTCGGCGATCGAGCCGTAGTGCTTGGCACCCTTCCAGAGCCGGGCCTTGGTTTCCTCGAGCTTGCCGGCGCCCTTGCGGATCTCTTCCTCGTAGCCCGACGGCAGCTTGGTGAGCCAGTACGAGCCGAGCACCATGTCCTGCGACGGCTCGGCCACCGGCCGGCCGTCCGACGGCTTGAGGATGTTGTTCGACGAGATCATCAGCAGCCGGGCTTCCAGCTGCGACTCGAACGACAGCGGCACGTGGACCGCCATCTGGTCGCCGTCGAAGTCGGCGTTGAACGCGGCGCAGACCAGCGGGTGGATCCGGATGGCCTTGCCCTCGACCAGCTTCGGCTCGAACGCCTGGATGCCCAGACGGTGCAGCGTCGGCGCGCGGTTGAGGAGCACCGGGTGGTCCTGGATGATCTCTTCCAGGATTTCGTAGACTTCCGGTCCCTCGCGCTCGACGATCTTCTTGGCGCGCTTGACCGTCTCGGCGATGCCCTTCTCGACCAGCTTGTTGATGATGAAGGGCTTGAAGAGTTCGACCGCCATGGCCTTCGGCAGGCCGCACTGGTGGAGCCGGAGCTCCGGCCCGACCACGATGACCGACCGGCCCGAGTAGTCGACTCGCTTGCCGAGCAGGTTCTGACGGAACCGGCCCTGCTTGCCCTTGAGCATGTCGGAGAGCGACTTGAGCGGACGCTTGCCGCGGCCGCGGATCGCCTTCGACCGACGCCCGTTGTCGAACAGGGCGTCGACCGCCTCCTGGAGCATCCGCTTTTCGTTCCGGAGGATGACTTCCGGCGCGCGGTGCTGGATCAGCTTCATCAACCGGTTGTTCCGGTTGATGACCCGCCGATAGAGGTCGTTCAGGTCCGAGGTCGCGAACCGGCCGCCGTCGAGCGGCACCAGCGGCCGGAGGTCCGGCGGCAGGACCGGGATCACGTCCATGATCATCCAGGCGGGATTGTTCCCGCCGGCGTCCTGGTTCTCGCCGGAGTAGAGGAACGCGTCGACGATCTTGAGCCGCTTCAGCATCTGCTTCTTGCGGTGCTGGCTCGTCTCGTTGGCGATCGAGGACCGGAGTTCGTCGGCCAGCCGTTTGACGTCGATCTTCTCGAGCATGGCCCGGACGGCGGGCGCGCCGATTTCGGCCCGGAACCCGGTGTCGTTCTGCTCCCGGGCCTGCATCCGGAGGTTCAGGTACTCGTCTTCGTCGAGCAGCTGATTGACCTCGACGTCCTGCTTGCCCGGCTCGATGACGACGTAGGCCGAGTAGTAGATGATCCGCTCGAGATCACGGAGCGTGATGTTGAGCAGGTTGCCCATCGGGCTCGGCAGGGTCTTGAAGAACCAGATGTGCGCGACCGGCACGGCCAGTTCGATGTGACCCATCCGCTCGCGGCGGACCTTCGAGAGGGTGACCTCGACGCCGCAGCGGTCGCAGATCACGCCGCGATAGCGGATCCGCTTGTACTTGCCGCAGTGACACTCCCAGTCCTTGACCGGGCCGAAGATCCGCTCGCAGAAGAGGCCGTCCCGTTCCGGCTTGAACGATCGGTAGTTGATCGTCTCCGGCTTGGTGACCTCGCCCCACGACCACCAGTTCCGGAGGCCCTGGAGCTCGAGCCGCTCCCGCTCCTTGGGGTCGCGCGGACCCCGGATCTCCTCGGGCGAGGCGATCCGGATCGCGATATAGTCAAAGCTCGAACTCTTGGGCTCGCGCCCGCTTCGGAAATCGATCATGCGTTACTCCTCGGCTTCCGCGGTGGCTCCCAACGTGACCTTGAGACCCAGCGCCTGCAGCTCCTTGACCAGCACGTTGAAGGACTCCGGAATCCCCGGTTCGGGGAGATTCTGACCCTTCACGATCGACTCGTAGACCTTGCTGCGGCCGTTCACGTCGTCGGACTTGACGGTGAGCATCTCCTGGAGGAGATGGGCCGCGCCGTAGGCCTCGAGCGCCCACACTTCCATTTCACCGAACCGCTGCCCGCCGAACTGCGCCTTGCCCGCCAGCGGCTGCTGGGTGACGAGGGAGTACGGACCGATCGACCGGGCGTGGATCTTGTCGTCGACCAGGTGCGAGAGCTTGAGCATGTAGATCGTGCCGACCGTCACGTCGCTCTCGAACGCCTGGCCCGTCCGGCCGTCGCGGAGCCGGACCTTGCCGGCGGGTTTGAGACCCGCCTTGCGGATCAGCGCGTCGGCCGCGGCGCCGATCTCGGCCGCGGTGGCCTTCCCGCCGACCAGGGCCGCCAGCTCCGGAAGCCCGGCGGCCGTCAGAACCTCCACCGGCGCGGTGCTGGCGCTCTCGAGAGCCTTGAGGGCCGTCTCGAGTTCCTTCTTCCGGGCGGTGGACCCGGTGGCCTGGGCCTTGTGGAACGCGATCTCGCCCTGGCGCTGGACCAGTTCCCGCTCGGCCAGCTCCTTGGCCGCCGCCTCGAGGAAGCGACGGATATCGTCGTACAGTTTGGCCGTCGAAGCCGACACCCCGGCCGCCGCCATGTCTCCGATCCCGGCGTCGACCAGGTTCTTCTTGGCCAGGCCGAGCTTGTGCACGTCGGCGGCCAGGGTCCGAACCACGTCGGCATTCGGTTCCGGTGCGGCGTGCTTGAGGTGCAGCGACCGCCCGGCCCACTCGAGGCCGGCCACCCGGAGGAGGAGGCCGATCTCACCTTCGTCGGCGCCCCGGAACACCGGCGTCTTGGCCTTGAAGCCAAGGATGCTGGCGCACCACCCGAGGTGGGTCTCGAGGATCTGACCCACGTTCATTCGGCTCGGCACGCCGAGCGGATTGAGGACGATGTCGACCGGGCTCCCGTCGGGGAGGAACGGCATGTCCTCCTCCGGCACGATCCGGGCGACGATACCCTTGTTACCGTGGCGACCGGCCATCTTGTCGCCGACGGAGATCTTCCGCTTCTCGCCGAGATACACCTTGACCAGCTGGATGACGCCCGGGGGCAGTTCGTCCGGCTGGAGAATCTTGTCGATCTGGTCTTCGGCCTTCTCCTCGACCTTGGCGCGCTCGCGGGCCGCCGCGTCGATGGTCATCCGGACCCGCTCGTTGGCGCCCTTGTTGGCCAGGCGGAGGGTCTTGAGATCGACGTCGTGGAGGTCGATCGACTCGAGCCGATCGGCCGCGAGCTTGGTGCCGGCCGGGAGGAACTCCTCCACGGTCCCGGCCTTGAGCATCAGGGCGACTTCCTGACCCGCCAGCAGCTCCTTGAGCTCGGCGACCATGACGTCGTTGATCCGGGTCTTTTCCTCGTGCTCGATCCGGCGGACTTCGCCGATCCGCTCACCCCGGTCCTTCTCGACGACCTGATCCTCGACCCGCGAGAAGATCTTGACGTCGATGACGGTGCCCTTCATGCCCGGCGGCACCTTGAGCGAGCTGTCCTTCACGTCCTTGGCCTTTTCGCCGAAGATCGCGGTCAACAGCTTCTCTTCGGGCGACAGCTCGGTCTCGCCCTTCGGGGTGATCTTCCCGACCAGGATGTCGCCCGGCTTGACGTGGGCGCCGATCCGGATGATGCCGCGCTCGTCGAGGTCGACCAGCGCCTCGTCGGAGACGTTCGGGATTTCGCGAGTGATCTCCTCCTGGCCGCGCTTGGTGTCGCGGACGTGGAGTTCGAGCTCCTGGACGTGGATCGACGAGTACACGTCGTCCTTGACCAGCCGCTCCGAGAGGATGATCGCGTCCTCGAAGTTGTGCCCGTACCACGGCATGAACGCCACCGTGACGTTGCCGCCGAGCGCCAGTTCGCCGTGCTCGGTGGCGGGGCCGTCGGCGATGACCTGCCCCTGGGCGACCTTGTCGCCGACCTGGACCAGCGGCCGCTGGTTGATGGCGGTGTCCTGGTTGGTCCGCCAGAACTTCTTGACCCGGTAGCGGTCCACCTGGGCGAGCCGCGCGAGCGGCACGTCGGTGGCCCCGGCCGAGCCGCAGTCGACGATGATCTCGTCGGCGGTGACCCGGGTGACGACGCCGGCCCGGCGAGCCGCGATCACGGCGCCCGAGTCGCTCGCCACCTTGGCCTCGAGGCCGGTGCCGACGGTCGGCGCGTCCGGGAACAGGAGCGGCACGGCCTGCCGCTGCATGTTCGAACCCATCAGGGCGCGGTTGGCGTCGTCGTGCTCGAGGAACGGAATCAGCGCGGCCGCGATCGACACGAGCTGTTCCGGGCTCACGTCCATGAAATCGATCCGGTTGGGCGCCATCAGCGGGTAGTCGTCACCCCGCCGGCAGAGCACCATCGTCTCGACGAACTTGCCGTCCTTGTCGATCAGGGTATTGGCCTGGGCGACGGCGTAGCCTTCTTCCTCGCTGGCCGAGAGCCACCGCAGCTCGTCGGTGACCCGGCCGTTCTTGACCACCCGGTACGGAGTCTCGATGAAGCCGAGCTCGTTGATCCGGGCAAAGGTGGCGAGGCTCGTGATCAACCCGATGTTCGGACCTTCCGGGGTCTCGATCGGGCACATCCGGCCGTACTGCGAGTAATGGACGTCGCGGACCTCGAACCCGGCGCGTTCCCGGGTCAGGCCGCCCGGTCCGAGCGCCGACAGTCGCCGCTTGTTGGTGAGCTCGGCGAGCGGGTTGGTCTGGTCCATGAACTGCGACAGCTGGCTCGACCCGAAGAACGCCTGGATCACGGCGCTCACGGTCCGGGCGTTGACCAGGTCGTCGAGCGAGATCTTCTCCGGATCGGAGTTGATGCTCATCCGCTCCTTGACCAGCCGGGCCATGCGCGACAGGCCGACCGAGAACTGATTGGCGATCAGCTCGCCGACCGAGCGGATCCGCCGGTTGCCGAGGTGATCGATGTCATCGGTGTACCCGCGACCGTCGTTGAGGTCGATCAGGTACCGGATGATCGCGATGAAGTCGTCCTCGGTGAGGACGGTGTGGTTCGCGTCGGTCTTGAGGCCGAGCCGGTGGTTGATCTTGTACCGGCCGACCCGCCCGAGGTCGTAGCGCTTCGGGTTGAAGAACAGCCGCTGGAGCTGGGCCCGGGCCGTCTCGAGGTTCGGGGCGTCGCCCGGGCGGAGCAGCGAGTAGATCTGCTGCAGCGCCTCGGTCTCGTCCTTGGTCGGGTCCTTGGCCAGCGTGTTCTTGATCAGCGGCGACTCGGCCCGGCCCGGGGGCAGCAGGACGTCGACCCGCACCAGGCCGGCGTCGAGCAGCTTGTTCCGGAGCTTTTCGGTGACCTCGGCGCCGGCGTCACCGATCACCTCGCCGGTGCTCGGGTCGGCCACGTCGAACGCCAGCACGTGGGGCGAGCGGTCGCGGGTCGTGGTCGGCTGCTCGTCCTCGCGGAGGTCGAGGGCCGTGTATCCGGCAAAGATCTGGACTTCCTTGACCCCAACGTGCCGCATGGCGTTGAGCCGCTCGACGGTCAGCTCGTCGCCGAGCCGGGCGAGCGGATCGCCCTTCGGATTTTCGGGGTTGGTGACATCGGCCGCGATCAGGGCGCCGAGGACCTCGCGGCGCTCGTGCCGGGCCTCGAGCTTGCCGGCGATGCTGATCGTCTTCGTGGCAAAGAAGAGCTTCAGGATGTCGGCGTTGGCGCCGTGCCCGAAGGCCCGGAGCAGCGCCGTGGCCGGGAACTTCTTCTTCTTGTCGATGTGGACGTAGATCACGTCGTGGATGTCGATCGTGAACTCGACCCACGACCCCCGGAACGGGATGATCCGCGCCGAATAGAGGAGCTGCCCGTTGGGATGGGTCTCTTCCTCGAACACCACGCCCGGCGACCGGTGGAGCTGGCTGACCACGACCCGCTCGGCCCCGTTGATCACGAAGGTGCCGAGCGGCGTCATGATCGGCAGTTCGCCGAGGTACACTTCGCGCTCGATCTGGTTCTTGAGCCGGCGCTGACCGTCGACGTCCTCGAACACGTTCAGGGCCAGCTTGGCCTTGAGCGGGGCGGCGTAGGTCATGTCGCGCTCGATGCACTCCTCGACGGAGTACTTCGGCTCGCCCAGGGAGTAGCTCTTGAAGTCGAGCTCGTACTTCCCGTTCACGTCCGTGATCGGGAACAGGTCTCGAAAGACCCGTTCGAGCGAGACGTCCTGCCGGTCGCCCTCGATGTCATCCGGATTGAGGAGCGCCGAAAACGCCCTCGTCTGGATGTCCAGGAGGTGCGGCATCGGCATGGCGCTGTCGCGCTTCGAGAACGAGATCACCGGTCGGGTCTGAATCATCGCATACCTCGGCCCTCGTCACCGAACGCCGCCCGGCCGGGAAAACCGACCGAGGGAGTCCGGATAACGAGAAAAAGACACGCCTCCGCGGGAGCTGCGTCGTCGAAAAAACGACGCGCCCCCTCGGGCGGCTTGGGGTTCCTCTTTCGACCTACGTGGCAATCGCGCATGTCGCCTCACTGAAGCAAGGTTGGGCGGCCCGCCCGCCGGGTCGGCGGACGGGCACACACCCGCCCCTACTTCAGTTCGACGACGGCGCCCTGCTCTTCCAGCTTCTTCTTGATTTCCTCGGCCTCGGCCTTGGTGGCGCCTTCCTTGATCGTCTTCGGCGCGCCATCCACGATGTCCTTGGCTTCCTTGAGGCCCAGGCCCGAGATGACCTCGCGGATCACCTTGATGACCTGAATCTTCTTGGCGCCGCCGTCCTTGAGGATGACCGAGAACTCGGTCTGTTCCTCGGCGGCCGGCGCCGCGGCCCCACCAGCGGCGGCCGGCCCGGCGGCCGCCACCACGGTCACGTTGAACTTGCTCTTGAACGCCTCGATCAGCTCGGCCAGCTCGACCACGGTCTTGCTGCCAATCGCCTCGAGGATCTGCTCGTTGGTCATCGTCGACATTGTATTGATCTCCCGCTTCTCTTAGGAAGCCGATTCAGCTTGACGCTTGTCCTTGAGCGCCTCCATGGCGCCCACGACCTGATAGAGAACTCCATTCAAGCACCCGAGGAACTGACCCAGCAGCTCGTCGCGCGTGGGCAGTTCGCCCAGCCGCTTGACGTAGGCCGCGTCCACCGTCTTGCCGTCGACCAGACCGATCTTGACGGAGGGCTTCTGGTGTTCCTTGGCGAACTGCCCCAGCACCTTGGCCGCGGCCAGCGGATCCTTGCCGGCCAGGACCAGGCCGGTCGGACCGGCCAGATGATCGTTGAGGGTGGTCACCTGGTTGGCGTTGAGCGCCCGCTGAGCCAGGGTGTTCTTGACCACCACATACCGGGCCCCGGCCGCGCGCAGGCGGCGCCGGAGGTCGGTGATCTTCGCGACGTTGAGCCCCGCGAAGTCGGTCACGTAGATGTTGGGCGACCCCGCCACCGCGGTGGTGAGGACGTCGACCGTTGCCTGACGTTCGGCTTTACTCATCGGTACACCGCCGTATCGAGCCGGACGCCCGGCCCCATGGTGCTGGACACCGTCGCGGCCTGGAGGTAGACCCCCTTGGCCGCGGCGGGCTTGGCCTTGACGATGGTGTCCATGAACGCCTGGAGATTCTCTTCCAGCTGCTTCTCGCTGAACGACACCTTGCCGATCGGCGCGTGGACGTTGCCGGTCTTGTCGACCCGGAACTCGATCTTACCGGCCTTGATTTCCCGAACCGCGCGGGCGACGTCCATGGTGACCGTGCCGGCCTTCGGGTTCGGCATCAACCCGCGAGGGCCGAGGATCTTGCCGAGGGTACCGAGCTGTCCCATGACGTCGGGGGTCGCGACGATGACGTCGCAATCCAGCCAGCCGTCCTTGAGCTTCTGGACGTACTCGATCCCGACGAAATCGGCCCCGGCCGCCTGGGCGTCCTTGACCCGATCGCCCTGCGTGATGACCAGCACTCGAACCGACTTACCGGTTCCGTGCGGAAGCACCACGGTGCCGCGGACGACCTGGTCGGCGTGCCGGGGATCGACCCCGAGCCGGACCGCGACGTCGACGGTTTCGTTGAACTTGGCGAACGCCGCGGCCTTGACGAGCTTGACCGCGTCCGGGATCGGATACTGCTTGGTCCGATCGACCTTGGCGAGCGCCGCCGTGAACTTCTTGCCGATGGCTGGCATCAGTCGGCCACCTCCAGCCCCATCGAGCGGGCGGTGCCGGCGATCATCCGCATCGCCGACTCCATTTCCGTGGCGTTGAGATCGTTCATCTTCAGCTCGGCGATCTTCTTGAGCTGAGCCCGGGTGACCTTCCCGACCTTGTTCCGGTTGGGCTGGGCGCTCCCCTTTTCGATCCCGGCTTCCTTCAGCAGCAGGTTGGCCGCCGGCGGGGTCTTGGTGATGAACGTGAACGTGCGGTCCTGGTACACGGTCACGACGACCGGGATGATCATCCCGGCCTGCGACTGCGTCCTGGCATTGAACTGCTTGCAGAACTCCATGATGTTCACGCCTTGCGGACCCAACGCGGTACCCACGGGGGGTGCCGGGTTGGCCGCTCCAGCGGGACACTGGAGTTTGACCATCGCGACGACCTTCTTTGCCATGCCTCCCTCGTAACGGTTGAACCCCACGCCTCACGACCCGAGCCGGGCGACATCGGCCGGCGGGCCGTGAACTCCGGTGTGAGGTGAGCGGGACCTTCCCCGCCCATGCCTGCCGCAATGACCCGTGCGGTCGCGGGTGTACCGCCTAGTGTCCTCGGAGCTGGAGGTAGTCCAGTTCGACCGAGGTCGGCCGCCCGAACAGGGAGACCGAGACCTTCACCTTGCCCTTGTCGGCCAGGACTTCCTCGACGGTGCCGCTGAAATCCGAGAACGGCCCATCGGTGATCTCGACCGCCTGGCCCACCATGAACGGAATCTCTTCCTTGGGGCCGGCGTCGGCCGTCTCCTCGACGATCCCGAGGAGCCGGTTGACCTCGTCCTGTCGCAGCGCCTGCGGCATCTTGCCGGTGCCGACGAACTTGATGACACCCTGCACGCTGTTGACGAGGTGCTGGGCTTCCTGGCTCATCGTGGTTTCGATCAGCACGTAGCCCGGATAGAGCTTCCGCTCCACCAGCACCTTCTTGCCGTTCTTGATCTCGATCGCTTCCTGGACCGGGACCAGCGCCTGCCGGACCAGCTTCTGCTCCGCCGGCCGCGGATCTTCCTCGATGCGGCGGAGCAACAGGCTCTTCACCTTGTTCTCGTGCCCGGCCGTCACCTGAATCGCGTACCAGCGGTAGTCCATGGTGCCGTTACCGGGTCAGGGCGGCGACGCCGTCGACCAGGATCTTCTTCAGCGCCAGGTCGAGGAGTCCGATGACCGTGCCGATGGCGACGGTCATGATGACCACCCGCTTGGTGGCGTCGAGCAATTCGTCCTTGGTCGGCCACGAGACCTTCTTCATCTCGGCCCGCACGTCGACCAGGAAATCCCGGAACGCCTGCGCCCCACCGACCAGCTTGTTGGGGGAAGACGTCGTCGCCTCGACCTGTTCCATGGCTACTTCGATTCCTTGTGCGCCTGGTGCTTGTTGCAGCGCGGACAGAACTTCCGCCGCTCGACGCGCTCAGGATGCGTGCGCCGATTCTTGTCGGTGAAGTAATTCCGCTCTTTGCACTCGGTGCACTCGAGAATGATGTTTTCTCTCGGCATGCCGCCCTCCTACTTCAGGATCTTGGTGACCACGCCGGCGCCGACCGTCCGGCCGCCTTCGCGGATCGCGAACCGCAGCCCCTCGTCCATCGCGATCGGCGTGATCAGTTCGATCTTCATCTGCACGTTGTCGCCCGGCATCACCATCTCCACCCCCGCCGGCAGCTCCACGTTCCCCGTCACGTCCGTCGTCCGGAAGTAGAACTGCGGCCGGTACCCC
>JAEUJH010000649.1 GCA_016794825.1 Gemmatimonadota bacterium | reverse complement strand
CCGCGGCGCGGCCACCCGGGCGGTGATCTCGACCAACCTGTTCGGGGTCGACCTCAACCCCAACGCCGTTCATCTGGCCGAGTTGCGCCTCTGGCTCGAGGTCATCGATGCCGATCCGGCGGCCGACCCCGAAACGATCGCCCCACTGCCCAACCTCGACGCGTTGATCCGCCAGGGCGACAGCGTGCTCGAGCGCCTCGATCTTCCGTTCGTGGCCGGCGGCCGTCAGGACGAACTCGCGACCCTGCGGGCCGCGGTGGTGACGGCCACGGGGGCCGCCAAGCGGGCCGCCGGCGCCGCGCTCCGCCGCGCCGAGTTGCGCTCGACGCGAACTGCCATCGAGACCGCCCAGGCGTCGGTCGAGTCGCGGATCCGGGAGATCGTGTCGGCCAGCCGGAGTCGGTCGCTCTTCGGCGATCGGATGCCGCTCGGACGCGCCGATCGGGCCGCGCTGGCCCGGCTCCGGCGGGAGCGGCGGCGCCTGGTGGCCGCGGGACGGCGACTGGCCAACTCGGCCGCGCTGCCGTGGTTCCATTACGCCTCCCAGTTTGCCGACGTCATCGGACGGGGCGGGTTCGACCTGATCCTCGGCAACCCGCCCTGGGTCCGGGCCGAGAGTCTGGGTCCCGCCGAACGCGAAGCGCTGAAGCGCCGCTTCCGATGGTATCGGGCCACCGGCGGCGGCCGACCCGGGTTTGCGTCGTTGCCCGACCTGGCGGTGGCGTTCCTCGAGCGAGGATTCGAGCTGCTCCACCCGGACGGTGTCCTCGGCTACCTGGTGCCGGCCAAGCTCACGACCACGCAGTGGGGCGCCACCGCCCGAGAGGCGCTCGCTCGTCGGAGTACCCTCCACTTGGCAGCCAACCTGGAGACCGACGTCCACGGATTCGACGCCGTGGTGTATCCGCTGGCCCTGGTGGTCGGCCGCCGGGGGCCCGAGCCGGGGCATGAGGTGTCGGTCGGCTGGCGTCCGGGCGGCGCGGCCGGTCCGGCGCCAAGCGTGCCGCAGCGGACGTTAGGCGGCGGGCCGTGGGATCTCCGGCCGGGTGGAGCGCCGGGGCCGGCCGTCGTGGCGGACCGGCACCCGACCATCGCCGGGTCGTTCCGGATCCGGCTCGGCGTCAAGACGGGCGCCGACTCGATCTTCCTCGATCCGCCCGACGCGATCGACGACTCCCTGGTCCGGCGGGCCCTCCGCGGACGCGACATCGCCCCGTTTCTGGTCCGGCCCCGGAACCGGATCCTGTGGACCCACGATGATCGCGGCCTGCCGCTCGCCACGCTGCCGCCCGAGGCCATGGCCGTCCTGGGGCCCGCGCTCCGTCGGCTCCGCGCGCGCGCCGACTATCGCGACGGTCCGCCGTGGACGCTGTTCCGCACCGAAGCGGCCACCACCCGGTTCCGAGTCGTCTGGTCCGACCTCGGTCGCTCGATCCGGGCGGCGGCCCTGATCGGTCCGGAGCATCGGGACCTGGTGCCGCTCAACACCTGCTACTTCATCGGGACGTCGAGCGCTCCGGTGGCGCTGGCGCTGGCCGCATGGCTCAACGCCGAACCGATCCGCCGGCTGGCGGATCGCCGCGCCACCGTGGCGGCCTCCGGGTTTCGACGCTTCAACGCCGCCGTGATCGGCAGTCTGCCACTCCCGGAGGGGGTGACGACCGACCCGACGTTGATCGACATCGCGCGAGCGGCGCGGCGGACCGGACGGATCGACCAGATCGCGCTCGACGCCCGGGCCGCCGCGTTGCTCGAGGGGAGCGCGAATGACGGCTCCGGCGCCGACTGAGGCGGCGTTCGCGACCACGACCGGTTTCGACCGGCGCGAACTGCGCGACGTCGCGGCAATGATCGCGCGCCTGCTGGCGGCCCCGGAAGCATTCGATCCGCCACCGTCGTGGCTCTTCGAGCACCAGATCAGTCCGTTTCGGCGGACGGTGGCCGCACTCCGCGCTCATGGCGGCGCAATCCTGACTCTTCCGGTGGGCACCGGCAAGACCTACGTGGCCCTGGCGGTTGGCCAGGCCGTGGGCGGAGGACCGATCGCGGTCGTCGCGCCGGCCATCCTGGCGGATCAGTGGAACCGGGTGGCCCGGTCGCTGGGGCTCGCGATTTCGTTCCGCAGTCACGAAGCGATGAGTCGAGGGCACGCCGCGCCGGCCGGGGCGCTGGTGGTCATCGACGAGAGCCATCGATTCCGAACTCCCACCACCCGTCGATATCGGACCCTCGCGCCCCAGTTGACGGGCCGCCGGACTCTTCTGCTCACCGCCACGCCGGTGGTCAATCGACTGGCCGACCTCGGCGCTCAGCTCCGTCTGGCAACGCGGGACGACACGCTGCGCCTCGAGGGCGTTCCGTCGCTGACCGAGGCGCTCGCGGCGGGTCCGGCACCGGCCGCTTTGAACCGGCTCGTCATTTCCGGCCAGCGCCCCGCGACCGGCATCCCGCTCCGACGGCCGACCCGCATCATCGACTGGGGACGCGACGATCCCGACCTGGAGATGGTCGTGCGCGCCGTCGATCGCCTCCGGCTGGCGCGCGAGCCGGCCATCGCGGCGTTGATCCGGACGTCGTTCTATCGGGCCCTGGCGTCGAGCCCCGCGGCACTGATCGCGGGACTCCGACGCTATCGTCGACTGCTGGCGCACGCGGCCGACGCGCGCCGGGGCGGCCATCGGCTCAACCGCGCCGCCATCCGGGCGGTCATCGGCGCGGACCCCGATCAACTCGTCTGGTGGGAGTTGCTCGAGGCCCGATCGGCCCCGGTCGATCTGGCCATCGGCGACCTCGAAGCGCTGGTCCGGCTGGAGCGGCGGCTGGCGGCACGGCAGGCCGCCGACGGCAAGGCGGGTCACCTCCTGGCCCTGCTGGCCGACCCGATCCCGACGATCGTCTTTGCCACCGCCGTCGAAACGGTTCGAGCCCTTCGCGATCGGCTGGCCGGCACGGCCGTCGGCTGGCTCACCGGCCAGCGGGCGGGCATCGGCCCGCTCCGGGCCTCCCGCGCCGCGGTGCTGCGCGGGTTCGGGCCCTCGGATCTCCCGCGCGGAGGTCGACCGATCCGACTGTTGCTGGCCACCGACGTCGCGGCTGAGGGGCTCGACCTCCAGCGCGCCGGGCGGATCGTCCACTACGACCTCCCGTGGACGTCGATCCGATTGGAACAGCGCGACGGTCGCGCCATTCGGGCGGGTTCCGATCACGCGGCTGTCGAAGTGGTCCGGTTTGCGGTCCCGGCGCTGCTGGAGGCTCGATTGGCGTTGGAAGCGGCCATCGATCGGAAGCGGAGGCTGCCAGTATGCCTCGGCCTGGCGGCGGACACCGCGCAGCAGGTCGGAGTCGGCGATCGGCTGCTGGTCCGATGGCCCGAACCGGCGGGCACCGGGTGGAGCGCGGGAACCGGTGCCGCCGCGGTGGCGGGGTTCAGCCTGGCTGACGGAACCGGCCGGACGGGTGCGCTGATTCTGGGCCGAATCGGTTCGGCCGACTGGAGCACCGACCCGGGAGTGGTGGAACGAGCCCTCGAACTCGCGACGGACCCGCTTGGGGAGGATCGGTGGCTCCATCCCTCGGCGCCGCCGGCCGCACGCACTGCGGGTGAGCCGGCACGGACCCTGACCCCACCGCCGGCCGTGCTCCGGTCACTCGACGAACCGGTGTCCCGAGCGCTGGCCGACCTGAATGGCCACGCCGTCTTTTCCGATCCGGTGCCAGGCCGAGTGCTGGCGGTCGTTCGCGCCGCGGTCAGCGACTGTCGGCGGGATCGGCAGGTGGCGGCGCTTCAGGACTGGAGCGAGACCCTCCGGTTTCTGGGGCGCGGGCACACGGCCGGCGAAGCGGCGCTGATCGACCTGGTCGCCGCCGGGCAGGCTGCCGGGCCGGAGGCGACGGGCCCGGTCGAGGGCGCCGACCTCGTCACCGCCACCCTGGTGGCCCTGATCTGCTGAGCGGTTTAGCTTGGCCGCCATGACGCAACATCACGCGGTCTTCTTCGATCTCGACGGCACCCTGCTGGATTCGATCCGGCTGATCATCGACAGTTACCACCACGCCCTGGCCGCCCACGGACTCCCGCCCCGGAGCGACGAGCACTGGCTGGCCGGCATCGGGACACCGCTCCGGGTCCAGTTCCGCGACTGGGCGGATCGACCGGAGCTGTTCGAGGCCCTGATCGCCACCTACCGGGATTTCAATATTTCGAACCACGACGCCCGGGTCAGCGCCTACCCCGGCGCCGTCGAGATGGTGCACGCGGTCCGCCAACGCGGGCTCCGGACCGGACTGGTCACCAGCAAACAGCGCGCGGGAGCGGAACGGGGCCTCCGTTTCCTCGGCCTCGACGGCACCATGGACGTGATCATCGCGGCCGACGACGTGGTCAACCCGAAACCGCATCCCGAGCCCCTCCTCAAGGCCGCCGCCCATCTCGGCACCGAACCGACCCGGACCATCTACGTGGGCGACAGCGTGCACGACATGGAAAGCGGGCGCGCGGCCGGAATGCGGACCGCCGCGGCCCTCTGGGGACCTTTCTCCCGAGACCATCTGGCCCCTGCCAGCCCGGACCACTGGCTCCGGCACCCCAGCGAGCTGCTGGCCCTGCTCAGCTAGCGAACGAGCGGGATCGCTCCGCGGCCCACGCCGGCTTGCCGCAAGGGGTTGGTGCCGGGCGAAGTTGTCCCGTTCTACCAGTCCTTCCCGAAGGCGCACGGTGGCGCCGGCGCCGGGTTCGGCTCCCAGATCTGCCGGGCATAGAACCGGATCGTCACCGCGGGCGAGAAGCCGGCGACCGTGGCGATCAGGGTGCCGCGTGCCCAGCCTGCGCCGCTCACCGAAAAGCTCAGCCCCGTCACCATCTGGGCTCCAAAGATGTTGTCCCGAACTCCCCCGCCGTACGTCCGGGAAAAGCCCGGCGGCCCGCCCGGTGATTCCGACGCCGACCCCGTGTAGACCCTGGCTGCCAACGGAGGTGAGTCGGTGGAGTCCGCGGGGAACAGCGGCAGGGCCCGAGCCGTGGCCCCCTGGCCCGGCTTGGTGACGACAAAGAACGATCCGAACTGGCGGAACGTGCTCGGGGTGAGCAGCGACAGGAATCCATCCGACGGTTTGCCCGCGATCTGGGTCCCATGGTTAATCCACCGCTGGTAGGCGCTAGCCTGCGCCGCGGTGAAACTGGCGCTCGGATTGTCGGACTTGAATTCCACGCAGTCCATCCGCCAGTGGTATCCCTCCAGGATGTTCATCGTCACCGAGTCGGTCGCCAGGCGGATACCAGCGGGATCGAACAGATCCACGGTGGCGCGATAGGCGCCCTTGGTCGGAAAGCGGTGAACCACCGAGGCACCGGAAAATGACGTCTCGACGGGCGGGGCGTGGGGGCCAAAGGTGAACCGGTACTTCGAACTGGCGCCCCCGATACCGCCGTTGGTGACGGACCAGGTGATCTCCTGCCCGGCGATGGCCTGGAAACGATGGCGGAGGAGACGGAACGGGACCCGCTCGACGGCGACCAGCGAGAAATGGGAGTACAGCCACTCTCTGATCTGGGGGTCGTCGTGCGCCACGCGGTGCACCATGCCGAACCGGGCGGTCCCGAGGTCGACCGGAACCTTCACCCCCGGGAACAGGTCTTCCCGATCGTCGCCGACGTACTCGCCGGTCGACTTGTAGGTCGCGGTAAACGCGCGGTGAAGGTGATCGTTGGCCGGTCCGCGGGCGACCTTGCATTCCGCGCACAGGGTCCGGAACGTCAGGCTGCCGCTGGCCGTCTTGATGGGACCGACGGCGGACCGCCACAGCGTATCGGCCGGGTCGCGGTACTCCAGCGCGACCGGGTGAAACAGGTCGTCACCGATGGTCCGCGCCTCGAGTTCGCCCCACAGCGCATCGAATCGCGTCGCGTCGACCAGAGCGCTGACTCCCATCACCACGATGATCGAGTAGGGCGTGGCCGGGCGATCCGCGTTGGCCGCGAACAGGAACGGAGTGACCAGATCGGGCGTGTACTCGAGGATTCGTTCGACGGCGGGAACGTTGGGATCGGACACGTAGATCTTGCCGCCCGCGACGCCCGGCTCGATCGCCTGCGCGATGATCGAGTGACCCTGGCTTCCGTCGGCCTGGTAGATGCCCAGGGCCTGCGCCCGGCCGGTCGTCAGCAGGGCCAGGGCCAGGGCCTCCGCCTGGCTCATCACCCACGCCGGGCCGCCGAGAATCACGCCCGCGTCGCCCACGGCGGACCGCATCATGTCAAGCATGATCCCGGGCTTGGCGCCGTCCCAGTCGCCGGTCCGTTGAACGATGGACGCAAGCCGGATCCCCTCCGGATTGTCCTGCTCCAACGTACCGAGCTCGTCGTAGAGCCCGTGCAACGCGCCGTGCACGGCCTTCCGAGTGTAGTGGTGGTGAAGCGCGGACAACGTCGCGCCGGCGCAGTAACCGCCAGGGGCGAGCACCGAACCTCGATTGACGAAATCCCAGTCGTCGACCCCCGGCAGAAACGAACTCCGGATCAGGAACCGCAGGTCGGCCAGCGCCGCACCGACCAGGATGACCTCCACCTCGCCCGTCGGCGGGACCGCTGCGGGCGCCGCGATGAACGCGGGCGCGTTGACCGGAATGACCAGCTGGGCCGCCGAGAGGTGCTGGGTCACGACGACCAGCGAGGAGTCGGTGCGCGCCGCGAGCGGCATCAGTTCCAGGGTGCCGGTACTCGGATCGCGGAAGAAGGCGGCAACGGCGGAGTCCCGTCCGACCCGGGCCGGGATCGAAAGCCGGAATGGCTTGGTTCCGAATCCCTGCCCGTTCCGAATCCTGATGGTGGACCCGATCTGCCTCGTCTTGGCGGGGAGCGAGGGCCGGACCTCCTTCATTTCACTGATCGTCCACTGGGTCGAGTTCGAGTACGTCCCGGCCTCGACGGTAACCTTGAGCCCCGCCAACGGACTGCCGGCCTTGGTGACCACCAGGGTCCCGCCGCCCGAGCCAAGCGGCGCCTCGAGCACCACGTCGATCGGACTCGGCGGCGGCGGCGGGGGAGGTGGCGTCGGGGGCGGCGCGGGGGGATTGGGACCCACCGGACTGGCGCCGCCGCCGCAGGCGGTGAGCAGGGCGGCCAGGGCAACCAGGCCGACGACGTTTCCTCGGAGGTGACGCATCCAGAGCCTCGCTGGGGGACTGCCGGAGGACGCGCCAATCCTGCCCCCATCGGCTCATCGGGCGGGCCGCCCGCCGGGACCCGTCGACCGAACCTGAACTCGAATCCCGCCCAGCCGACCGCGTCCGGGCCTGAAACAACCGGACCCGGGCTTCCGTTAAGCAATTAGCTGACAACCGTCCGCGACCCAATCTCAGACCCCGACATGCCCAGGCCACCGTCACCGACCCTGACCCCCGCCGAGCTTCGCGTCATGAAGGCCATGTGGAAGCGAGGCTCCGCCACGGCCAGCGAGGTGGTGGAACTCTTCTCCCGGGGGACCAAGGACTGGAAGGACAGCACGGTTCGGACGATCCTCCGAATCCTCGAACGGAAGGGCTACCTCCGCCAAACCAGGGACGGCCGGGCGCTGGTGTACACCGTCGTGATCGACGAGGCCCAGGCCCGCCGGGGCGTGGTGCGCGACCTCATTGCCCGGTTCTTCGATGACTCGCCGGAGCGGCTGGTGCTCAACGTCCTCGAGCACGAGGACCTCGACCGCGCCGAACTGGCTCGCCTGAAGCGCCTGGTCCAGGGCAAGGACAAACCGTGACGGCGAGCGCGCTGGTTGCCGCACTGGCCCAGGGGGTCTGGATCGCGACGCTGGTGGCGCTGGTCCTGATCCTGGGCGTGGCCGCCACGGGCCGGCTGTCCGGACCGGTGCGGATGCGGCTCTGGTGGGTCGGGTTCGGGCTGTCGACGGCCATTCCGATCGGGGTGATTGCCCGCGCGCTCGGGGTGGCGGAGTCGGAGGGCCAGGTCCACGCTGTATCGGTGGCCCCCGGGGGAACCCGACGCGACGCCGAGAGCCGTCGTCGATGCCAGGATTGTTCCGATGGATCGGCGGATCTGGCGGTCGAGAACGAGGCTCACGCCGCGGCACTTCGCGCTGGCCGGATTCCGTTGCCCGTGCGCTTGGGCGCCACGACCGCGGGCGCGGAGGACGTCGAATCGGCTCTCGATCCCGAGTTGTCCCCGAACGTCGGCCCGGGCGTCCGAGTGCTGGCGGGCACGCCGGCCGTCGAGGGACCGGTGCTGGTCGACGGAGCGTGGGGCGGGTTCGTGGTCGCGGGGATCGGGGTGGTGGCGCTGGTCCAGTTGCTTCGGATCGGGGCGGCCCTCCGACGGACCCGCCGGCTCAAACGTCAGGCCGTCGTGGCAGCCGCCCGCGCCGCTGCCGCCGAAGGCGACGCTCGCCGGATTTGCGACGACGAATGGAACCTCGCGCTGCGCGCCGCCGGTGCGACCCGGCGTGCGCCGCTTCTCGAATCGGCCGGAGCCGGCGGTCCGATGGTGGTCGGCTATCTCGCGCCGGCCGTGCTGGTCCCGCCCGGGCTCCTCGACCGCCTCGCCCCGGCGCAGCGGCGCCACGTGCTGCTCCACGAGGCCGTACACCTTGCCCGGCGCGACGACTGGATCCTGCTGGGTCAGCGGGTGACGGAGGCCCTGCTCTGGTTCCACCCGGGGCTCCGGCTCCTGGCCCGGCGGCTGGACGCCGATCGGGAAGTGGTCTGCGACGGCGTCGTGGCGCGACACACCGGACCTCGGGAGTACGCCCGAACCCTGGTCCACCTGGCGGAGCTGGCCGGTCCCGGCCAGTCGTTCGGAATGGCGCCCGGCCTCGCGAACCGGACCTCGAAGCTGGGCCGGCGAGTGGAGGAACTGGTGGGAGCCGACCGTCGAGCGCCGCGCGTCGCCCGGGTGGCGTTTGCCGCGGCGCTGCCGTTCGTCGCGCTGCTGGCCACCTCGGTCCGCCCGCTCCGCACCGTTCCGCGGCCCGCGCTGCCGCCAACGGTCACGGATGGTCCCGGGGTCGTTCGTACCGACTCGGCCGGGACCGTGGTCGGCCCGCTCGGCGTCGCGGTGGACTCGGTGCTCCGCGAGTTCGAGCGGGAAGGGTTTTCAGGGACCGTGCTGCTGGCTCAGCGCGGCACCGTGGTGCTCGAGAAAGGGTACGGACTCGCCGACCGGGAGCGCGGCCGCCCCGCCACGGCCGCCACCCGCTATTCGCTGGCCGGATTCACCAAGTCGGTCACCGCCGCCGCCGCGCTCAAGCTCGCCGAGGCGGGGCGACTCTCCCTCCAGGATTCGATCGGGCGCTGGCTGCCGGAGCTGACGGGCCCCAAGCGCCGAGTGACCGTTGCCCAGCTGTTGACCTACCAGGACGGGATGACCCGCCTCGCGGCGCC
>JAEUJH010000614.1 GCA_016794825.1 Gemmatimonadota bacterium | reverse complement strand
CCCGGTCGGACTCTCGGTCGGTGTCGCCCGGAGCGCGCTCGATCCCGACACCGGCCCGACCCGGAACTACACCACCCTGATGGTGGGCGCCGCGGTGACGATCATCGGCGGGCCGCTGGTCCCCTTGAAGGTGAGTTGGATCGGCGGGGCTGATCGGCCGTTCGACGGCGGCAGCCAGCGGCCGTGGCGGGGATACCTCGGACTCGGGGCCTCGCTCACGATCCCGGCGACGGTGGTGTCGATCCGCCCGTGGCTCGCGCCGCGGGTCGAGTATCTGGGCAATCAGCCCGGCGGCGAGATCAAGGGCGCCCTGTCCGCCGGCGTCGATCTCGGACTGCTGAACGGGTTCGGCCTCCGGGTTTCCTACGACAGCAGGCTCGGCTGGGACAACGGCAACGGGCGCGCCACGGGCATCGGCATCGGCGCCAGCTACCATTTTCGGTGAGGAGTCGTTCGTGACGAATTTGCGACGGGTGGTGGTCCTGGCGGCCGTGGCCGCGCTGGCCTTGTCGGGATGCGCGCAGTCGTTCGACGCCACCTCGCTCGGGGTTCCCGCCACCATGGCGTCGGCGGCCGGCGAGACCGTGGCGGGGCAGCCCTTTCGGGTCAGCACCCACACGGTCCACGCGTTCTGGGGACTGCTGCCGCTCAAGAAGGCGCCGCTCGATCGGGCGCTCGCCAACCAGTTGGTGGGTGGCAAGGAAGTCGCCCAACTCAAGATCCGCACCAAGAGCCGGTGGACCGACCTGCTGTTCACTGGATTGACCCTCGGGTTGATCGCTCCCAAGACCGTCGTGTATGAGGGCGTGATCGTCGGTCGCTGACCGACTCGACCGGTCGACGTTGACGCCCCGCCGGGTTCGGGGTGAACTTATCCCTCCCATGCTTTCCCTCGTCCGACGGATCGGCCTCGCGATCGCTTCGATCGCGTTTGCCCTGCAGACCGGCACCGCCGCCGGGATGCGGTGCCAGGTCGAGTCGCCGGCGGCGCCGGCTCAGCACGGGGGGCACCACCAATCCGAGTCGTCCGGCTCGGGGCATCCCGCCCCGGGCGGGCTCCACTGCGTCTGCGCCGTCGGGTGTCAGCTCCCGGTCATGCTGGGGAAGGCCGTCGTGGTGGCCTCGCAGCCGCGCCCGGCTGTCCCGGCTCCAGGCGGCCTGCTGGCCGCCGCGTCGGATCTCCTTCCGCTCGTCGCTCGTTCCCACGCACTGCCGTTCTCGCACGCTCCGCCGTTCGTCAGCTGATCCTCTTTCGACAACTGAACCCGCACCGCGCGGCTCGCTGATCCAGCGGGTGTGACGCGCGTGCCGGGCGTCGGCCGCTGGCCGCCGCCTTCGGTCGATTTCGTTCGGCATCCGGCCCCGAGGCCGGAGCCGGTCATTTCACGCACCCATGAGGTCACCCCATGAAGCTGACCACTGTCGCCGTGGTCGCGCTCGCGATTGCCGCCCCGACGGCGGCCGCCGCCTTTCACAACAAGCTGGCCAAGAGCCAGCCCGCCGCCGACGAGTCGGTGGCCGCTCCCAAGGAGATCCGGCTCTGGTTCACCGAAAAAGTGGAGCCGAAGTTCAGCAGCATTACCCTGATGACCGCCGACAGCACCAAGGTCGAGGTCGGGAAGGCGCGGGCCACCGACGATCCGAAGTCGATCGCGGCGGACGTCGCGACCACACTGGCGGCGGGCAAGTACCAGGTCTCCTGGCGGACCGCGGGCGACGATGGCCATGCCGTGCGGGGCAAGTTCACCTTCTCGGTCAAGTGAGGCGCGCATGATCGCTCGCGTTCTGTCGGCGGCCGCGCTCGGCGCCGCCGTCACGACCCGCCTGGGCGCCGCGGCACCCCCGCCGCCGGCCCCGATCACGATCCGCTTTGCCGCCGTCGTCGGCGAGCAGCCGTTTGCCTGCGGCCGGGAGTACCCCGGTATCGGGACCGCGGGGACGACGATCACCCCGCTCGACTTCCGGCTCTACGTGAGCGAGGTCGCCCTGATCGACCGCAAGGGGAAGGCGGTTCCGGTCCGGTTGGCCGAGGACGGCGTGTGGCAGCGTCAGGGCGTCGCCATGCTCGACTTCGAGGACGGCACCGGGGCCTGCTCGAACGGCAGCGCCGAAACCCGCCTGGCCATCGAGGGAACCGCGCCGGCGGGCGACTACGCCGGCGTGCGCTTTACCCTCGGGATCCCGTTTGCGCTCAATCATCGGAATCCGGTCGAGCAGGGGTCGCCATTCAACGTGACCAGCATGTTCTGGGTCTGGCGGGCCGGCTACAAGTTCCTCCGGCTCGACGTCAAGGCGACGGGGCCGGTGGAGCGGTTGTTCGTGCACCTCGGCAGCACCGGGTGTGTCGCGGCCGATTCCATGCCGGCCAGCCCGGCGGTCCGGTGCCAGAATCCCAATCGGTCGGTCGTGACGATCGCGGGGTTCGATCCCGCTCGGGATACGGTGATCGCCGACGTGGCCGCGCTGTTCCAGGGCTCGGACCTCACCGCCAACCAGCCCAAGACGGCCATGGGCTGCATGTCGGCCCCGGACGATGCTGATTGCGGGCCGCTGTTCGACCGACTCGGCCTCGCATTCGGGGAGCGGACGTCGGGGGGCCAGCAGTTCTTCCGGATCGGTCGGGGTGGGGCGGTGGGTGCGTCGGGAGGCGGGGCCCGGTGAGCCGGCGCGTTGGCTTGGCCAATCTCCTCGGCGGCCTGGTGGCAGCCGGGGTCGTCGCCGCGTTGGTAGTGGCCCCGGCCCCCGGCTATCGATGGCAGCTGCCGCGCGGCTTTCCGGTCCCGAAGGTCCCGGCCGACAACCCGATGTCGGTGGCCAAGGTCGAACTCGGGCGTCATCTGTTCTACGATCCCCGCCTCTCGAAGAACGGCAGTTTCAGCTGCTCGACCTGCCACGATCAGGGGCGGGCATTCACCGAGGCCAAGGCCACCTCGGTCGGGGTGACCGGCGAGATTCATCCGAGGAACGCGATGGGCCTGACGAACATCGCGTACGCGCCGGTGTTGACGTGGGCCAACCCGACGATGCGGGCGCTCGAACCCCAGGCGCTGGTGCCGATGTTCGGCGAGACGCCGGTGGAGATGGGCCTGGCGGGGATGGAGGCGATCATGCTCGATCGGCTCCGCAAGGAGCGGCGCTATCAGCTGCTCTTCCGCGCCGCGTTTCCGGGTCCCGCCGATCCCGTGTCGCTGGCCAACGTCACCAAGGCCATCGCGACGTTCGAGCGGACCCTGATCAGCGGGGAGTCTCCCTACGATCGGGCCCGCCTGGGCGACCGAACCGCGATGTCACCGGCGGCCCGGGCAGGCGAGGAACTGTTCTTCAGCGAAAACCTCGAGTGCTTCCACTGCCACGGCGGGTTCAACTTCACGGGCAGCGTGGACTACGTCGGCAAGGGGTTGCCCGAAATCGAGTTCCACAACACCGGACTCTACAACATCGACGGCAAGGGCGGGTATCCGGCGCCGAACACCGGGGTCCACGAGATCACGCTGCGGGGGGAAGACATGGGTCGGTTCAAGGCGCCGACCCTCCGGAACGTGGCCGTGACCGGACCGTTCATGCATGACGGCAGCATCGCCACGCTGGAGGAAGTCGTCGACCACTACGCCGCCGGCGGGCGCACCATTGCCGGGGGGCCGCATGCGGGGGTTGGTCGGACCAGTCCGCTCAAGAGCCCGTTCATCGGCGGGTTCGAACTCGAGCCGGGCGAAAAAGAGGCGCTGGTGGCGTTCCTCGAGTCGTTGACCGATCGAAAGTTCCTCACTGACCCTCGGCACGCCAATCCGTGGACCCAGCCGTTCGACTCGGTCCGCTGGGGCGCCCGGCGGGTTCGCGGCGCCGCCGGGGGGCGTTAGGCGCGTGGGTCGCTGGGGGCCGATGGGTCGGGCGGCGGCCACCGTGGTGCTGGCGACCCATCTCGTCGCCACCTTCGGTCGCGCCGCCGATTGGCTTCCCTGCGGCCACGGAACGGCTACGACCGCCGCTCCGGCGGCGGCCTCCTCTCCTCATCATCACCCGCCGCGGACCACCGCCACTCCCACCGAGGAGCCGGCCGGCTGCCGCTGCGGCGGTGAGTGTCATGGCGCGGCCGGCATCGCTGCGCCTGGCGCCGTCACGTTTCGTTCGATCGGCCGGATTTCTCCCGCCCCGCTGGTCGACGCCGCCCGGTCACCGATCCGGGACCCGGCCCCCCGCCTCCGTCCGTTCGCCAACGGTCCCCCGTTTCTCCCGAATCTGGCGGGAGTCGCTTTCGTGAACTGACATCGGGCCGCCCCGGTGTCGGAGAACATTTCTCGAACGGGGGTTGCCGCATGTCGTTCCTGCTGTCCGTCCGCCTGGCCGCCGCGTTGACGGGGCCGGGTCAGGACGGCGTCATCGAGTTGAAGGATGCCTGGGCCTCTCCCGCCGCGGCTGGCGGCGACGTGGCCGTGTATTTGACCATCGCGAACGTCGGCGCCGTCCCGTTCGCGGTCCTCGAAGCCACCTCGACGGTCGCGGAGAAGGTCGGGGCCGTTGGTCTCGGGGCTCGCGGAGCCGAAGGTGAGCGGATGGAAAGCGCCTTTGCCGTCATGCCGAAGCGGGTCCTGGTAATGGACCCGAAGGGCGCCCATCTCGTTCTCCGGAACGTCCGACAAGCCGTCAGGGTCGGTGAGCATCTCAAGGTGGTCTTGCGATGCGTCAGCGGGCTTCGGCTTACCGTGGATGTCGTCGTTCGTCCCCGTCCGGCGCCCCCGGCGGGGGTTCCGGCCTGAGCGGCCGGCCATTTCATTCCCAATTGGAGCAACCATGTCGACTCGTATTCGTCTCGCGCTCGCGCTGGCGCCGTTCGTTCTGTTCGCCGCCGGCTGCGGATCCGGCGAAAAGGCGCAACCACAGCCCGCCGCGGATCCCGCCGCCGCCCCCGCCGCTGCCGTGTCGGACGCGCCCGATCCCGCGGTGATGGCGGCGGGCCAGGAGGGCTACGCCATTTGCCAGACTTGTCACCAGGCGGAGGGGCAGGGCGTTCCAGGTACCTACCCGCCGCTGGCCGGTTCGGAGTACGCCACGGGCCCGGCGGACCGGATGATCGCGATCGTGCTGCACGGCATGACCGGACCAATCACCGTCAACGGACAGACCTACAACAACGTCATGGCGCCGTGGGGCGCGCTGGCCGACGACCAGTTGGCCGCCACGATCACGTACGTGCGGAACTCGTTCGGCAACAAGGCCAGCGCGGTCACCGCGGCCGACGTGGCGGCGGTTCGGCAGGCCACGGCCAGCCGAACCACGGCCTGGACGGTTGCCGAGCTCGAAGCGGCCACGCTGCGGTGATCACCCGGTTCCTGGTGGTAGTGGTGCTGGCGGGCAGCGTCGGCGGGTGCTCACCGCCGGCGTTGGCCCGCGCCGGAGACCTCGTCGTGGCCGACGGCTACGCCTATCAGTCGATGGGGGACGGGGCCTCGGCATTCCTGGTCATCAGGAACGAGGGCACCTCGGACGACACGCTGACCGCGGCCGAGTCGCCCGCAGCGGGCTTGGTGATGCCGCATGGCACCGAAGTGGCCGGCGGGGCCGGGCGGATGGTCCACCTCGACGCCATTCCGATCCCGGCCGGAGGCACGGTCGCGATGGGGTCAGGGGGGCTGCACCTGATGTTGCGCGAACTCCGCCGGCCGCTCGCGGTCGGCGACAGTTGTGAGTTACGGATCCGTTTTGCCCGAGCCGGGACGCTTCGCGTCACGGTCCCGGTGGTCGGCTTCTCTGACCGACCCTGACATCCGATAGGAGCTTGTGATGAAAGCCGCAGTGCATCGGTGGGTCGTGACCAACGGCGCGATCCTGGTTCGAGGCCTCGAGCGCCGGGTTGGCGCGGCCTCCCTGGTCCCGAATGAGCCGTTCCTCGATCCGACCAGCTTTCCCTGGACCCGTACGCTCGAGGAGAACTCGGCCGTCATCCGGGGAGAACTGGACCGGATCCTGGCCCGCCATTCGGCGCTGCCCAACTTCCAGGACATCTCGACCGACCAGCGCCACCTGACCAGCGACGATCGGTGGAAGACGTTCTTCTTCTACGCGTACGGATTCCGCGCGGCCGAGAACTGCCGCCGATGCCCCGAAACAGCCAAGGTCCTGGAACGAATCCCGGGCATGAAGACCGCGTTCTTCTCGATCCTGTCGCCGGGGAAGAAGATTCCGCCCCATCGAGGACCCTTCAAGGGAGTCATTCGAGCGCACCTGGGCCTCCGCATTCCGACGCCCGAGGACGCCTGCGGGATACGGGTTGGCGGGGAGACGCGGCATTGGCGGGAAGGCAAGGTCATGGTGTTCGACGACACCTTCGACCACGAGGCCTGGAACCTGAGCGATGGCCTCCGGGTGGTGCTGTTCATCGACATCGTCCGTCCGCTTCGGTGGCCGATGCGCTGGGTCAACGCATTCGTCCTCAAGGCGATCGGGTGGTCGCCTTTCGTCCAGAACGCGGCTGACAACTACCAGGCCTGGGAGCGGGAGTTCGATCGGACCGAACGGGCGACGCCCGCCGGCGCGGGGCCCGCTAGCTGACGCCGCCCCGAACGACGCGTTCGACGAGGGCGGCGTTCCGTTCCGCCGCCCCGGTGCCTCCCTCCACCAGCGCCAGGGCTCGCTGGCCGGCGGCCGCTCGCTCGGCGGGATGGTCGAGCCATTCCGTCCACGTCTCTGCCAGCGCCGTGGCCGCCCGATCGGGCGACTCCGGCAGCGCCCGGCCGGCCCGCGCCTCGAGGAGGAGGCCCGCCTCCCGACTACCCTGCCAGCGCGGGCCGAACACCACTGGAACGCCGCAGGCGGCCGGTTCGAGGACCGAGTGGATTCCCGCCGAGCCGAAGGCGCCGCCCACGAACGCCACCGCGGCGTGCCGGTAGAGATCCGCCAGCATCCCGACCTGGTCGACGATGATGACCGGAGTTGCCGCGTCGTCCGCGGATCGGCGCGACCACCGGGTCGCGCCCAGGCCGACGCGTTCGAGGCGGCGCTCCAGGGCCTGGAGGTGGGCTTCGGTCGGTTCGTGGGGCACCAGGATCAGGCCGGCTTCCGGATGGCGACGGCGGACCTCGACCAGGGCCGCGATCAGGACCCGTTCGTCCGGCGCCCAGGTCGAGCCCGCCACCAGCGTCGGCCGATCGGCACCGGGCGGGTCGACGGGTTGCCGCCGTCGGACTCGCTCGAGCGCGCTGTCGAACCGGGGATCGCCGGTGACCTCGATTCGTTCCGGGTCGGCGCCGAGAAGGACAAGGCCCTCCGCGTCGGCGAGGGAGATCGCGCCGGCGGCGCCGAGGGCGCGGTAACCCGGTCGGGCGAGCCACCGGGCGACCGGATGGCGGCGGCCGCTGGCCGGGCTCACGGTGCCCGCCACGATCGCCACCGCCACCCCCCGGCGGGCCGCCCGGGTGGCGAGCTCGGGCCAGAGGTCGAGCTTGGTGAACACCAGCGCGGTCGGCCGGAGCGCCTCGAGCAGGGCGTCGGCGTTAGGCGCGGTGTCGTACGGCAGGTAGTCGGCCCGGTCGACCGGCTGGCGGGCGGCGAGCGCGGCCGCGGAGGGGCTGAAGAACGTGGCGATCAACTGCCAGTCGGGGTGGCGGTGACGGAGCACCGCCAGGACGGCCTGGGCCTGGAGTCCCTCGCCCACGGACGGGGCGTGGAACCAGACGAGCGGCCGGGACGGATCGCGCGAGGCGGCGGCCCACTGGCGCCAGCGATCGAGCGCGGCCCGGCGCTCGCGGTCGCCCAGGGCGAGCTTGGTCGACCACGGCGACGCGAGGGGAAGCGCCAGGTCGGCGACGCGGGCGAGGATCCGGTAGGCGAGAGAGGTGCC
>JAEUJH010000603.1 GCA_016794825.1 Gemmatimonadota bacterium | reverse complement strand
GCCGGTCGGCAGGTAGGTCGACCGGCTGCCTAACGTCGGCTCGACCGCCACCCCGCCGCTCACGGTCAGGTAACCGAACCGGCCCCCGGTGGGTCGGCCGATCAGGAGCCGCCCCCCGGCCGCCACCGCGACGGCCTGCCCGGCCGGAACGGACGTCCCATCGAGCGAACTCGGTCCCGCCGCGCCGGTCAGGGCGAACCAGCCATCCCCGCCGAACTCCACCACCAGGTCCCCGAGGGTGACCTCGATCCCGGCGTCGCCCGGGTCGTTGCCGACCAGCGCGTTGCCGACCTGCAGCGCCACGGGATCCATGGCTCCGCCCGGCGGAAGTCCCATGGCCCGGCCGGTTGGCCATCCGAGATCCTGAACGGTGGCGAGGCCCGCCGACCGGACGATCGTGAGGGGGCCGGTCATCGGGGGACGAACCGGACCCGATCGCCGACCTGGAGCCAGGAGGGCGGATCGCGGTGGGGGTCGAAGAGCTGGAGGTCGGTGGTGCCGATCAGATGCCAGCCGCCCGGAGTCTCGGCGGGGTAGATCCCGGTCTGTTCACCGGCGATTCCCACCGAGCCGGCGGGTACCCGAGGGCGCGGGGTTTCCCGGCGGGGCAGCACCAGCGCCGGATCGAGCCGGCCAAGGTAGGCAAAGCCGGGGACGAATCCGAGGAGTCCTACCTCGTACTCGACCGCCGCGTGCCGGTCGATCACATCCTCCGCCGATAGCCCGGTCGCGGCGGCCACCTCAGCGAGGTCGGGGCCATCGTACCGAACCGGAATCGTGACGAGGCGCCCCGGAGCGTCCGCCGCCGGCGCGCCCGCCAGGAGAATGGCGGCCGCGATCCGGTCGCGCAGGTCGGTGGCGGAGGCGACGGTCGGGTCGAACTGCAGGGTCAGGGAGACGTAGCCGGGCACCACCTCGGCGACGCCGGGAATCGAGGCCAGGGCGCGGGCATGGTTCACCACCAGCCGATGGGCCTCGTCGGACAGCGAGGCCGCGTAGGTGAGCGTCAGCGCCCCCTCGCCGAGTGGGGCGAGCCGGGGATACGACTGCGTCACCGGGCGAAGGGCGCGATCTCGATGCCCGCGGCTTCGAACCGTTCCCGGAGCGCGCGCACGATGGCGACCGCGTGCGGACCGTCGCCGTGCACGCAGAGGGAATCCGGTCGGACGATGCGGCGCGTCCCGTCGATGGCGATCACGTAGCGCTCCGTCACCATCCGCAGCGCCCGCTCGACCACGGCGGACACGTCCTCGAGCACGGCGCCGGGCTGGCCCCGGGGAACGAGCTGCCCGTCCGGCTGGTACGCCCGGTCGACGAAGGCCTCACGGGCCACCTCGATGCCCTCGGCCTGGGCCTCGGTCACCATCGGGGTGCCATCGAGGCCAAGAAGCATCAGGTCGGGGTCGACGCTGCGGATGGCGCGAGCAATGGCGCGGGCGGCCTCGGCATCGCGAGCGGCCCGGTTGTAGAGCGCCCCGTGCGGCTTGACGTAGCGGAGGCGAGCGCCGTGCGCCGAGACGAACGCGGCCAGGGCCCCGATCTGATAGACGACGTAGGCCTCGATCTCCTCCGGCGTGGCCGCCAGGTCGCGGCGGCCGAAGCCCAGCAGATCCGGATAGGCCGGGTGCGCGCCGATCGCGACGCGGCGGGCGACGGCCTTGGAAACGGTTTCTCGGATGACGATGGGGTCGCCGGCGTGAAAGCCGCAGGCGATGTTGGCGGAACTGACCAGCGACAGCAACTCGGTGTCGGAATCGAGGCGATACCGGCCGAAGCCCTCGCCGAGATCCGCGTTCAGGTCAATGGCGGTCACGTCGAGTCTTTAACGGCCGGCGCCGGCGTGACGATGCGGAACGCGAAATTCTGCTGCACCCACTGACGAACCCTCCTCGCTCCCTGGACCGCCGGTCGGAACTTCATCACGGCCAGCGCTTCGCGCACCGATTCGGCAAAGCCCGGATGGGTCGACCGGACGATCTGGATCGTGCTGACGTCCACCTTCCCGGTGGTGTCGACGACGTAGTGGACGAAGGTACTGCCTTCGATCCGGTCCGCCAGCAGCGGGGGAGGGTAGACCGGCGCCGCGCTGGAGGGGTCGCGCACCACCGTCGAGTCCACCTCGATCTCGGTCATGGCGGTCTCCTCCTGCGGCGGCGCGGCCGGAGCCTCCTCGACCGTCGGGACGGAATCGCCCGCGGGGCCGATCGGCAGCGCGGTTTCGACTTTCCGCTCCACCGGCACCGGCTCATCGACGACCCCGTTCGAACCCACCAGGCCCGACCAATCGACCCCCCGACCGGCGCTGGCCTGTCCCCCCTCCTTCTCGGGCGGCACCAGGAACACCACGAACTGATCGACGGGATCGTTCGCCTCGGGGGTAATCGCGTGCTGGACCACGACCGGCACGATCAGCGCCACGTGGATGACCAGACTGGCCACGCCGCCGAGGTCCCGACCCAACCGGCGGGGTGGCAGCAATTCGAAGTGCGCCACGGCAACTCCCTTCGATTCGAACTGTAGGGCTTTGGTCCGGACGGGGGCAAGGGGGAGACGGTTTCGGCGGCGGCCGAGGGGGCCGGTGCGAGGGGCGGGCCGTGCGGAATCCGGGGCGGGACGAACTAGTTTGATTTGACAAATAAAAGCAATATCGGTAAATTGACTCCATGCCGCGCGACCTCCTCGCCACCGTCCTGGCCGCCTATCCGGTGCTCCACCAGGCCGTCCGCCAGCGCGAGGTGGCCGGTCCCACGGGGCAGGTGAGCACCCACCAGGCCACGGTCCTGGCTCACCTGGCCGGACCGGTCCCTCGCACGCTGAGCGAGCTGGCCGCGGCCATGGGGGTCACCCTGCCAACCATGTCGCTCCTGATCGAGCGGCTGGTGCGCGGGGGGCTGGTGCTTCGCGAGCGCGATCCGGGCGACGGGCGCCGGGTCATGCTCCGCCTCACCGACGCGGGTGCCCGGGCGGCCCGGGCCCGTTCGGTGGTCGACCCGGATCGGGTCCGGGCGCTGCTGGCTTCGTTGACCCCGGCGGAACGCGCCGTCGGGGTCCAGGGTCTCACCACGCTGGCCCGGGCGGCCGAACGATTGGCCGTGCCCGGGTCGGCTCACGATCGGGAGTGAGCATGAACCGTCGTCAACGTCTGATGCGGGCCCGCCTGCGGCGCGTGGCCCTGGTGGGTCCGGTCGGCCTGCTCGCCGTCGCGTGGCTCGTCGGCGTGGTGCTTCCGGCGCGTCACGTCGAGGAGACCCGCGCCTTGCTTCCCGCGTCCGCGGAAACGGTCTGGAGTCTGCTGATCGATCTCGACGGGATGCCGGACTGGCGGCCCGGTCTTCGGCACCTCGAACGGCTTCCGGAGGGTCGGGAGCCTGGTTCGGTCCGGTGGCGGGAGGTCGGGGCGGGCGGGCGCGAGGAGTCCTGGGAGCGGGTCGAGACGGTGCCACCGATCCGCCTCGTGGTTCGGCCGGCTGGCAACGATCGGCCCGAACTCCGACGGATCTACCGCCTGCTGCCGGTGGACCAGGGGACCGAATTGGAGATCCGCGAGGAACGCGTGCTCGCCAACCCGCTCCGGCGCACCCTGGCCGCGCTGTTCGGCGGCGAGCGGGGTCCGATCGAGCGACTGGCCAACGATCTGGAGAGGCGGCTGTCCTGGCGGGATCAGGTGGTGGCGGTGGGGCTTCGCTGACCTACCGGGTGCGAATCTCCTCCGGGACCCCGCAGCGGATGAGCGCCTGGTCGAGGTGGATTTCGACCAGGTCGAAGTGGATGGTCCGGGTCCGCTGGATCCACCACGGCGAGCAGCCGACCGACACCGCCGCCGCGATCAGGGCCGCTTCGTTTTGCGCGAGGAGGTGGCAGGTTCGACGGCCCCGCGATTTGAAGATGTTCTCATGGACAGCGATCCCGCCGTCGGCAGCCCAGGCGCGGGCGGCCGCCACCTCGCGCGATCGGAAGTAGCGCCAGCCGTCGGTCGGGCCGACCTGGCCCGGCGCCGGGTCAGTCATCGGCCCGGGGCCGGCGCCGCTGCTGCTTGATCCCGCCCCGCCGCTTCTTGGTGTCGAGCCGCTTTTGTTTCTGGGCTCTGGGCACCTTGGTGGCTCGTCGGACCTTCGGGACGATCCGCGCCTGCTCCACCATCGCGATCAGCCGTTCCAGCGCCCGGTCGCGATTCTGGGTCTGGCTGCGGGAGTCGGCCGCCACGACGCGGAGCCATCCCTCGCCGTCGATCCGGTTGGCCAGGCGTTCGAGGACCCGGATCCGCTCATCGGGCCGGAGGGCCGCGGTGGTGGGCACGTGCCAGCGGAGTTCGACCCGGGTCGACGACGTGTTGACGTGCTGCCCGCCAGGACCGCCGGCCCGACTGGCCTGGAACTGGATCTCGTGGGCGGGAATGTCGAGCGGGGGTCGGGGCGGCATCGCGGAAAACTTAGATTCCGTTTCGGTAACTGCCAGGGGCCGTTACGTTTCCCGCATGGGTAATCGAGTGGCGCTCGAGGCGTGGTTCGGACAGGCCGGGAAGGTTCTGCTCGGCTATTCCGGCGGTGTCGATTCCGCGGTCCTGGCGGTAGTCGGGACGCGGGCGCTCGGCCCCGATCGGATGACCGCCGTCCTCGGGCGGAGCGCGTCGCTGGCCGACGCGCAGCTCGAGCAGGCTCGCGCTTTGGCGGAGCGATTCGACATCACGCTCCTCGAAGTGGATACGGCCGAACTCGGCGACCCGGATTACCGGGCCAACCGACCCGACCGCTGCTACTTCTGCAAGCGCGAGTTGTGGGACCGGCTCGGCGCGCTTGCGGCCGAGCGCGGCGACGCGATCGTCGTCGACGGGACCAACGCCGACGATCTCCGCGAGCACCGCCCCGGGGCCCGAGCCGGACTCGAACACGCGGTGCGGTCGCCGCTGGCGGAACTCGGTTGGACCAAGGCCGCCGTGCGCGACGCCGCGCGCGCACTCGGGATCCCGATCTGGGACGCGCCGTCGGCGCCCTGTCTGGCGAGCCGGATCCAGTACGGCCTCGAGGTGACGCCCGAACGGCTCCGTCAGGTGGAACTCGCCGAGCAGTTCCTTCGTACCCTGGGAGTCACGGGCGACCTCCGGGTTCGCCATCACGGCAGTCGGGCCCGAATCGAGGTCATTCCCGAGATGTTCGCACTCCTTGCCGATCATCGTTCCTCCATCGACGCCGCGTTGGCCGACCTCGGCTTCGCGGCCGTGACCATCGATCCCGCCGGCTACCGCCGGGGTAGCCTGCTGCCCATCGCGTCATGAGGCTGTTCATCGCCGTACCGTTGCCCGAAGCCGCCCGGGTCGAAACGAGCGCCATTCTCCGACGCCTGCGTCAACTCGACTGGCCGGTGCGCTGGGTGCGAGACGAGGGGCTCCACGTCACCCTCAAGTTCTTCGGCGAGGTGACGTCCGATCGGGTCGACGCCATCGTCGAGATGCTCGACTTTGCCACCCGCGGCACCGGGCCGATGGCCCTGACGCTTTCCGGGGCGGGAGCCTTTCCGCCCTCGCGGCAGCCTCGCGTCATCCACCTCGGCATCGACGCCGAACCCGGCCTCGAACTGCTCCAGGATCGGATCGAGCGGGGCGGCGAGCAACTCGGATTCCCGCCCGAGGGCCGGACCTTCCGCCCCCACCTGACGCTCGGGCGGGTGCGCGAGGGGCATCGGCTGCCGGTCGGCTGGGAATCGGAACTCGAGCGGGTGCCGCCGGGTTCGCCGTTCCTGGCCGACCGGATCGTCCTGTTCGAGAGCCACCTCGGCGAGGGTGGTCCCTCGTACGCCGCTCGCCATGAGGTGATGCTCCGGTGATTTCCGGCTGCCTGTCGCTGCCCGCGCGGCTGCTGTCACTCGGCCTTCTGGCCGGCGTGATCTACGTCGGGTGGGTCAATCGGGACGAGGTCCGCCGCTGGATCAACCGGAAGACGGCCGACCCGGTCTTTCCGGCGGCGGAGGCCGTCCCGCCAGGCGCTCTGGTCGAAACGGCCGCGGCCCGCCTCGACTCGCTGGCCCGGCGGCGGGCGGACTCGGTGATCCTCGACGAGGCCGAGGTGACGGCCATGGTGGCGGCCGAGCTGGAGCGACGGGCGGCGGGGCTGATGGACAGCGTGACGGTGTCGCTCACGGACGGGGAAGTGGCCGTTCGAGCGCTCGTCGACGCCGACCGGCTGCCGGCCGGATCGCTCGGCCCCCTCGCCGAGTGGATCAAGGGGCGCCAGTCGGTCAAGGTGAGCGGTCCCCTCAACCTGCTCCGGCTCGGCACCGGCGAGTGGCGCATCGATCAGGTCACGGTCCGGGGTCTCCCTCTGCCGCGGCCTCTCTGGGAGCGGATGTTGTCGCTGGTCGTGCCGGGGGCCCGGAGTTCGTTCACGTTTCCCGTCGATCAGTGGATCACCGGAATCCGGATGACACCTAACGGCGCGATTCTCTACGGCCAGGGGCGGCGCCGATGAAGCCGCGGATTCTGGTCGTCGACGACGAACCGGCGGTGCGCGATGCCCTCCGCCAGGTGCTCGAGTACGAGGGGATGGACGTCCGCCTCGCGGGCTCGGGCGGCGAAGGGCTCCGGTGGTTCGAGGAGTATCATCCCCACGTCGTGCTCCTCGACGTCAAGATGGCGGGCCTCGACGGCCTCGAGGTCCTGGCCCGGCTCAAGGCGCAGGATCCCGACGCGACGGTGGTGATGATCTCGGGCCACGGGACGATCGCCACGGCCGTGCAGGC
>JAEUJH010000597.1 GCA_016794825.1 Gemmatimonadota bacterium | reverse complement strand
TGCCGGGTCATCTCGTCGTCCCGGTTGGACCGGGTCAGCTCGTCGAAGGCGGCCGCCGATTCGGCCTGGAGGATGATCCGGAGCGCGGCCACCGGCATTTCGGTGGCGATCTCGACCGGAATGAGGTTGAAGCCCAGCGAGCGGAGCGTGGCCAGGGCCGCGTCGTCGAACTTCTTGGTCGGGTGGTCCTGATCGAACGCCGACTTGAAGTAGCCGACCCGGAGACCGGTGGTCTTCCGGGTCGGGCTCCAACCGTAGGGGCGGTCGACGGCGCTCTGGTCCCGCCCGTCGGCCCCGTGGATGGCGCCGAGGACGAGACCGCAATCCTCCACCGAGCGGCACATCGGCCCCACCTTGTCCATGCTCCAGCACAGCGCCATGGCGCCGTGGCGGCTGACCCGCCCGAAGGTAGGCCGGAGCCCGGACACGCCGTTCCGATCCGACGGCGAGACGATCGAGCCGAGCGTCTCGGTCCCGATCGAGAATCCGACCAGCCCCGCGGCCGTGGCCGACCCCGGGCCGGCCGACGAGCCGCTCGATCCCTGGTCCAGCTTCCAGGGATTCTTGGTCGTGCCGCCGAACCAGACGTCGCCCATCGCGAGTTCGCCCAAGGTCAGCTTGGCCACGAGGACGGCGCCAGCGCGATCGAGCTTGTCGACGACCGTGGCCGTCTCGATCAGCTGCTGGTCGCGATAAGGGCCGGTGCCCCAAGTGGTCGGGTAGCCCGGGACCGCCAGGAGGTCCTTGGCGCCCCACGGGATGCCTTGGAGCGGGCCCCGGTACCGGCCGCCGGCAATCTCCTCGTCGGCCTTCCGGGCCTGATTGAGCGCCCGCTCTTCGGTCAGGGTCACGACGCACTGCAGGGTGGGTCCGTGGCGCTTGAGCCGGTCGAGATAGAGGCGGGTCAGTTCGACGGAAGTCAGTTTGCGGCGCCGGATCAGGTCGGCCTGCTCCGCCACGGACAGGAAGGCCAGTTCGACGTCACCAGCGGGGCGAGGGACGGCCTTGCCGCGGCGGGGATCGTCGGCCAGGTGGAGCCGGATGCCACCTTTCACCGCCTTGCCCGGCAGTTCGGGGTCGAAGCGCATGGCCGGCGCCACCGAGTTGGCGAGCGGGATCTTCCGGAGCTGGGTCAGGAGGCCCAAGGTGCCGCCGAGCGTCTGGACCAACTCGTCCTTTTCGGCGTCGGAGAAGTCGAGCCCGATCATCGCGGCGGCGGCGGTGACCATTTCCTTCGTGACGGCGACCCCCTGCCCCGGCGTCTGGTCCTCGTCGGCCTCGGGCCGGGTCAGTCCGGTGGCCGCGGCCTTGCGCCACAGCGCCTCCGCCAAGGCGGGGTGCCCCACCCCCATGACGGTACAGAGCGAAAAGAACGATCGGCGATCGAAGGCGTTCCCTGGAGTCGTCATCGGGTTTTCCTGGGTAGATTTGGAGCCGGCCGGCGGGCATCCCCCCGCCCGCTTCCTGAGGCACCACAAGTTTGGCGGGGCCCCGCGCCCCTCGCAATCCGTCGAGACCACCGACCCATGGCCCAACTGATCGAGTGCGTCCCCAATTTCAGCGAGGGCCGGGATCCGGCCCTCATCCGCCGGATCACGGACGAGATCGAGCGGGTCGAGGGGGTGGCACTCCTCCACGTCGACCCCGGGAAGTCGACCAACCGGACGGTGGTGACGTTTGCGGGGCCGCCGGGGCCGGTGGTCGAGGCGGCGTTCCGGGCCATCCGGATGGCGGCGGAGCTGATCGACATGCGGTCCCATCAAGGAGAGCACCCTCGAATGGGCGCGACCGACGTCTGCCCGCTGGTGCCGATCTCAGGGATCTCGATGGAGGAGACGGCGCGGTACGCGGTCGAACTGGCCCGTCGGGTCGGGACCGAGCTGGCCATTCCGGTTTACCTCTACGAGCACGCGCAGCCGAATCCGGCCCGCCGCAACCTGGCCACGATCCGGGCCGGTGAGTACGAGGGCTTTGCCAAGAAGATCAAGGACCCCGCCTGGGCCCCGGACTTCGGCCCGGCCGAGCTGCCGCCCCGATCGGGTGCCACGGTCATCGGCGCCCGCGACTTCCTGGTGGCCTACAACGTCAATCTCAACACCACCTCGACCCGTCGCGCCAACGCCATTGCCTTCGACGTCCGGGAACTCGGCCGCCCCAAGCGGGAGGGCGATCCGCTGACCGGCAAGGCGGTGGTGGACGCGAAAGGCAACCCGGTGATGATTCCGGGCACCCTCAAGGCGGTCAAGGCCATCGGCTGGTACATCGAGGAGTACGGCGTCGCTCAGGTGTCGATGAACCTGACCAACCTGGCCGTGACACCCCTGCACACCGCGTTCGACGAAGTGTGCGACAAGGCCGAAACCCGCGGCATCCGGGTGACGGGATCGGAACTGGTCGGCCTGGTCCCGCTCGCCACGATGCTCGAGGCGGGCCGGTACTTCCTCCGGAAGCAACAGCGCTCCCTGGGCGTTTCCGAGCGGGAGTTGATCCACATCGCCATCAAGTCGCTCGGCCTCGACGAACTGGGGCCGTTCCATCCCGACGAACGGATCATCGAGTACCGGCTCCGGAGCGGGACGCCCCAGCGCCTGGTCGACCGGACCGTGGCCGCGTTCGTGGATGAGACGGCCAGCGAGTCGGTGGCCCCCGGCGGCGGTTCGGTGGCCGCCCTTATGGGCTCCCTCGGCGCGGCCCTCGGGACGATGGTGGCCAATCTGTCCTCCCACAAGCGGGGATGGGACGGGCGGTGGGAGGAGTTCTCGATCTGGGCGGAGCGGGGTCAGCGCCTCAAGGACGAACTCCTCCAGCTGGTCGACGAGGACACGGCGGCGTTCAACCGGGTCATGGCGGCGCTCGGGATGCCCAAGGCCACCGTGGACGAGAAGGCGGCCCGGTCGGCGGCGCTCGAGGAAGCCAACCGCGGGGCAACGATGGTCCCCTTCCGGGTCATGAAGGCGGCGTTTGCCAGTTTCGACCTGCTGGAGGCCATGGCGGAGCACGGGAACCCGGCGTCGGCCTCCGACGCGGC
>JAEUJH010000590.1 GCA_016794825.1 Gemmatimonadota bacterium | reverse complement strand
GGTCGGGCGGCCAGTACCGCTGGAATCTCGGCAACGGGTGCCCGCTGCCGGGGCCGGCGCCGGTGGGGCAGCACTGGCTGGCCGAGCCGGTGCCGGCGCCGCGGGAGGCGCATTCGCCGGGGATCCGGGTGGCGCCGCGCTGACTCGGCGGACCGAGGCGCCCCGGCTGGTGAGCGGCAAGTCCACCAGCTCGGGGCGGTCCGGCACGGTGACAGTTAGGCGACCTCACAACTCGCAACCGGGGCTGGCATCCCAGGTGCCGATGTAGATGGTGACCTTCAGGAACACGCGGCGCGCGCCGACCACCTTGGGTACCTGGACTTCGCAGTTGTAGAAAATGTCGGCAGCTTTCACGGTCACGGCCAGCACGCTGCCGGTCGGGACGGCTCCGCAGGGCCATACCGATTGGGCGTTGACCCGGGTGAGACCGCAGTAAAGGATGTGCCGGCGGGCCGGATCTCTGGCTGTCACGAAAGCCTCCGAGTAGGTTCGCGTCGAGGTCACGTACCCCCTTGGCGTCATTCGCCGTTCGGTAAGCAGGACCTTGACCACGAAGGGATAGGTCAGGACCGCCACCCCGTCCACCTCGGGCCGCGCCACCCGATCCTGGGCCACCAGCGGCATGCCCCAGAGGACCAGCAGGGCCACGAACAGAGCCACCCGCCTTTCCACGACGAACCTCAGTCCTCGCTCGGCCGACCGGTACATGGCACCTCCCCTTGACGGTTAGAATTGAAGATCCGAGGGGCCGCGATCCGACGACGCGAGCCCGTCCTGATGGACGCGGCCCGACCTCCGGTTGCGTCACCCCCGAGGTCGATGATCCCGATGGGCCGGGTTGGATGGGTCGTGGTGGCAGAGGCGGCGAGGCCGTTACCATCGGGAACCTCGGCAACCGATCCGTCGTTGCACCGAGGCCCAAGGAGGACGACCTGCCATGACCAGCCAGCCCGTTCGAGTTGTCGCCGCCCTGTTGGTGGCAAGCGTTCCCGTCGCGCGGCTCGCGGCCCAGAGCGGCACCGCTCCGCTCACGACCTTCGCGTATGACCGCGCGGCACCGCTCGAACTGACCGATTCGCTGCTCCGGATCGAGGGTGGCATCGCGGTCCACGCCATCAGCTTCGCGAGCCCCAAAGGTGGCCGCGCCACTGGCCTGCTCTTCGTTCCCTCGGGCTCCGGGCCATTTGCCGGCGTCGTGGTTCAGCACGGGGCGCCCGGCCGGATCGACAGCACCCTGGTCGAGCTGCTCCATCGCAGCATCATGCCGACGGCCCTGGCAGTGGCGCGGGCTGGGGCGGTGGCCATCGCGCTCGACGCTCCCTGGGCGCGCCGGCTCGTGCCTCCGGTCACCTTCACCGAAGCGGACAGCGCCTTTCAGGTTCAGCTCATCGTCGACCTCCAGCGGGCGGTCGACGTGCTGGTGGCCCGGCCCGATGTCGACTCGGCGCGACTCGGGTACGTCGGCCGCAGCTACGGCGGCGCCCAGGGGGCGCTCTTTGCGGGGGTGGAGCGTCGGCTCAAGGCGTTCGTGCTTCAAGTGGGTGACGGCGGCCTGGTCTCCCACTTCCAGGGACCGGACGGCCGCGGCGATCCCCCACCGGGCGTCCCGGCCGACCGGTGGCGCCGCTGGCTCGCGGCCATGAGCCCCATCGAGCCGATTCGGTTCGTCGGCCGGGCGGCACCCGCGAAGTTGCTTCTTCAGTCCGGGCGGACCGATCCGGTGGTCCCGCCGGAGTTGGCCCGCCAGCTCCATGAGGCGGCCAGCGATCCAAAGACCGTGATGTGGTACGACGCCGGGCACGGACTCAACTCCGAGGCCGCCGATGACATGGTGGCGTTCCTTCGACGGCAGATCGGCTTGTCGCCTCCGTGAGATAGCAGGGTTGTCACCGCGTGGGCGACGAAGCCCATCCCGGGGTCAAAGCGACCCGGGCGAGGAGCCCGAACGGAGGTCGCGGCCCCGCCCTCACTCCATCACGATCACCACCTTGCCGCGGGCGCGACCGGTTTCCAGATACGCAACCGCCTCGCGGATTTCCGCCAGCCGGTACCGCCGGTCGATGACCGGGGTCACCTTCCCGGCCGCCATCATCCCGGCCAGCGCGGCCAGATCCGAGGCAGTGAGGCTGGACACGAAGAACCCCAACTTCTGACTCACGAACCACGACACCACGGACGCGGCGGCGGCTCTCGGCATCGGGTCGAGCCACCGTCCGGATGGCCCGCCGACCATCACGTACCGGCCCTGCGCGGTCAGGACGCGGCGAAACGCCGAGAGGGGGTGATTGGCCACGTTGTCGAGGATGACGTCGTACCGCTCGACGCCGGTGGTGAAGTTCTCCTTGGTATAGTCGACGGCGTGATCGACGCCGATCGACCGGATCAGGTCGAGGTTCCTGGTGCTGCTCACCCCGGTGACCTCCGCGCCGAGCGCCTTGGCGATCTGGACGGCGAAGGTCCCGACCCCACCCGAGGCACCATTGACCAGGACCTTCTGGCCGGCCCGCACCTGACCCTGGTCGCGAAGACCCTGGAGGGCGGTGACCCCCGCCACCGGCACGGCGGCGGCCTGCTCGAACGTCACGTTGGCCGGCTTGAGCGTGATCGATCCGGTCTCGCGGATCGTGAGGTACTCGGCAAACGCTCCGGTTCGTCCACCGAAGACCTCATCACCCGGCTTGAATCTCGTCACGCTTCGGCCGACGGCCTCGACCGTTCCCGCGAAGTCGACGCCTAACCGGACATTGGCGGGCTTGCGCAACCCCATGACGGTGCGCGCGAGGTACGGAGTGCCCCGGAGGTAGTGCCAATCGAGCGGGTTGACGGACGCGGCCCGGACGCGGACCAGGACCTGGCTGTCGGTGGGGACCGGCTTCTCGACGTCCGCGACCCGAATCACGTCCGGAGGTCCGTAATCACAGTAGACGACGGCCTTGATCGGATGGCGCAGCGGCGGACCGGGCGGGTCGTCGCAGCTGTTCCCGGATCGAAGGTACGCCACGACGCCGGCCACCAGCAGCGTCCCGGTGACGATGCTCATGCCCCATCCGATGATCCGCTGGAGCTTCATGCTCGTGAGACCTCCCGCTGGAGGGTCGCCAACAAGAGCGGGCCCCTACGCCGGGTGGCGGGGAAGGTTTCAGGTCGAGGGCGAGGGTTCGGAGCGATTGCGTTGTTTGCTTGACGGCTTCCTGATCCGCCCGTAACATCGGTCACCCCGCCCACACGGTGTCGGATGCGCACTACCCTGGCTCGACTCGCGGCCGCACTCGGTCTGGCCTTGTTCGGTTGCTCCTCGTCCGAGCCCGCGCCGCCCCCCGACAACCCGTTGCCCGTCCTGCTGGCCGCCGATCCCGACACGGTGCCGATCCGCTCTCCGGCAACGACGATCGCCCTCACGGGGCAGGGGTTCGTGAGCGGATCTCGGGCTCGGTGGAACGGCTCCGACATCGCGACCACGTTCGTGTCCGCAACCCGACTCGACATCGCCGCTGACGCCGCCAGGCTGGCGGTGAGTGGGCCGGTGGCGCTCACGGTGAGCAACCCCACCCCCGGCGGCGGGATCTCAGGCCAAGTCGATCTCGTCGTCGTGTACCCCGCCCCGACGATCAGCCAAATCACCCCGGATCGCGCCCTCGTCGGCAGCCCGGCCCTCCCGCTCCAGGTCGCCGGCACCTCGTTCGTCACGGAGTCCCAGGTCCGGATCAATGGATTCGACGTCCCGACGACCTACGTCAACGGAACGACCCTCACGGCGACACTGGGAACGGTCGGGCTCCTCTTCGCCGGGACAGCTGCGGTCACGGTGGTCAATCCGACGCCGGGCGGCGGCACCTCCAACGCCAGGACCCTTCGGATCGAGAATCCCACGCCGATCATAACGTCCATCTCCCCCGACTCCGTCGACTCCGACGCGGGCCCACTCGACGTGACCGTGGTCGGCCAGTTCGTCACCGGCGCGCAGGTGGCCATCAACGGCACCCCCCGCGCCAGCTCCACCATCGCGGCCGATCGCATCCGCGTGCAGCTCTCGGCGACCGAGGTGGCGGCGGCCGCCCCTGTCACGATCACGCTGCTGAACCCTGAGCCGGCGCAGGGCCCGTCCGTTGGGAAAACCCTCAAGGTCGGCGTGGCGCCACCTCGCATCAACTCGGTCACGCCCGCCACCGTCGTCGTCGGCTCGCCCGGATTTCAACTCGCGCTCACGGGAACGAACTTCGGGCCGACGGATCAGGTGATGTGGAACGGAACGCCGCTCGCCACCGGGTTTGGGGCCGCCACCTCACTCACCGCGACCGTCCCGGCGGGACACCTGGCGACGGTCGGGCCCGCCACCATCACGGTTCGATCGGGCACGACCCAACGGGTCTCCGCGGCCCAGGTCCTCCCGGTGCTTCCGGCCGCGCCGGCTGGCACCGGCACGATCGTGGTCAATCAGGGCGCAGCCGCGCTCATCGCCGATCCGGTCCGCAATCGTCTCTACGCGGCCGTCGGCGCGAGCGGGCCGACCAACCCGAACACCGTGGTCATGATCGATCCGGCGACCGGCGCCATCCTCGGCACCATCGGGGTCCCCGGAGACCCCACCTCGTTGGCGCTGTCGGACGATGCCCGCTACCTGTACGTCGGGCTCGGGGCCTCGCCGAATGTCGCCCGGATCGACCTGACGACCGGGACTCGCGATCTCGAGATCCCGCTCGGCCAGGCCACCTTCTTCGGGCCGCTCTACGCCGAGGACATCGTGGTGCTCGCGGGCAATCCGAAGGCGATCGCCGTATCGCTGTACGCCAAGGGAGTCAGCCCGCGCCATCAGGGCGTCGCCATCTTCGACGAGGCCGTGGCCCGTCCGGTCCGGACCCAGGGGCATACGGGAAGCAACCGGATCACCCGCGGTAGCGAGCCGACCGAGCTCTTCGGCGCCAACAACGAGACGACCGAGTTTGGCGTCCGCCGGCTCCGGGTTTCGGCAACCGGACTGACCGAGGAGGTGGTGCGCGATGGTATCCTCAGCGGCTTCAGCACGGATCTCGAATTCTCGGGCGGGTATCTCTTCGACACCGCCGGCGGCGTCATCGAGGCGCGCCGGCTTCAAGTGGTGACGAGCATTGCCGGGAGCGGCCTGGTGGCCGCCGACGTGCCGCGAGGCCGCGTCCACTACTTCAGCGGAACGACACTCTCGAGCCACCACTATCTGGCGGGGGCCCAGATCGCGACGCTGGTCGTCCCCGGGGCCGCGGGGGCCGTCGCGATGGCGCGGTTCGGGGTGGGCGGGATCGCGCTCGCGTCGCCGACGACGATCGTGCTGGTCGGGAGTTCGGCCGTCGGTCCGGCCGCGGAACGATAGGCGGACCGGGCGACTCCCGCGGAGGGATGGCGGCCGATCCAACACCCCAATCTCGGCGGACTCATGCGACTGGGCCCTCGTGGTGGGTGGGCCTGGTCCCTCGTCCTCTGCTCGGGTGGGGCCGGGAGGAATTTTCAGGCTTGGTCGAGAACTTTCTGCCGAGCTGGAGTCGCGAGTACCTCGATGACTGCCTGAACGAATCCGCGGGAAAGGGATTCCGCAGTCGACGGGCAGGTGGGTCGTTCCAACATCGGTGGGAGGCGCCCCCAAATTTGCCATCCATGGTCCCGTGGATTGGTGCGGCACTGCTGGCCATCGCGCCGACGACCGCGGCTCAGGTGCGCGGGGTCGCCAGGGTGGCCGTCGACGGAGCGGTCGGCTCGTTTCAGGAAACTCCGGTCGCGACCTTGCGCTCCGCGGATCCGGGGCCTTCGCTGTCGAAGCCGCCCAACGCCATCGCCGTCGATTCGAGAGGGCGCTACTACCTTACCCTGGCGGATTCCGGCGAGCTGCCGGCGGTCTATTCCGCAACCGGAGAGTTCATCGCCCAGCTCGGCCGGAAGGGCGCGGGTCCGGGCGAATTCCGCGCCGCGAATGGGATCGCGATCGACGGCGCTGATACCGTCTTCGTGGTCGATCCGGCCACCTCCCGCCTGACCGTCCTCGATCCCGCCTATCGGTACGTTCGCTCGGTCCCGATTCCCGGTGGCGCGTTCGCGGTCGTGGCCCTGCCGCGACTGGTCGTCGTGAACACCGCAGCGCCGGACGATCACTCGGGCGGGACGCCGCTGCACGGCTTCGACCCGAGGGGGAACGCCGTGTTTCCGGTGTTGGACCGCCCGAAAGTACCGGTGGGAGGCGCGGACCCCCTGTTGCGGGCCCTGGCGCCATCCGGCGACCGTCACCTCTGGAGCGCGACGATGTTCGGTCCGCACCGGATCGAACGGGTCGACAGCCGCGGGCGGGTGATTCGGACGCTGGAACTCGAGGGGCGCTGGCTCCGTCGCCAGGATCAGTTCAGACCGGGACTTCCCCGCGGGCAACCCTACTCGAGCATCGTGGCAGTCCGGGAGGACAGGGCCGGCAAACTCTGGGTCGTACTCCGCATCCCTGACGCCAACTGGCGATCCGGGTTGGAATGGCCCGATGCATCCGCCGACCGCGAACGGCGGGGAACGCCGATCGTGAAGGACCACCACCGGGTCTTCGATTGCGTCATCGTCGTCCTCGATCCGACGACGGCGAAGGTCGTCGTCAGCCGACGCTCGGACCGGGCTTGCGACGCGATGCCCATGGACGGGCTCGTCGCGACGCTGCGCGAGGACGAGGACGGCGCTCAGGTAATCGACATCGCCAGGCTGACGATCGCCCGCGGTCGCTGAACAGCGCGGCACCGCCGGAGTTGGGGAGGTAGTCGACTCTAGCCCCACGAGGACTCCTCCAAGGGAGCCTCGAGTCAGCGCGGCCGATCAACGCCAGTCAGTGCCGAGCCGATCCACCCCGAGGAACTCCTGTCGGAGCTGAGGATCACCCCAAGCGGCCGAGGCGGTGGGAAACTCCCGCGTGCTGCCAGCCACGCACCAGACCACGGCATCCGCCACGTTCCGGAGAGTCGGGAGTTCGTGGCCCGTCAGCACCACGGCGGCGCCGCGTTCGGCGAGCGCTCGGACGCCCGCCACGATGACCTCGATGTCGAGGGGATCGAGCCCGCGGAAGGGCTCGTCAGCGATGAGGCAGACCGGGTTCCTGGCCACAGCCACGGCCAGTTCGGCTCGCCGAAGTTCGCCACTCGACAGTGCCGCGGGCCGTTGGCCCACCACCCCATCGAGCCCGAAACGGCTGGTCAACTCCTCGACCGACGGCCCGGCGAACCACGCGCTGACCGCCGCCAATTGGCGGTTCAGCGAGATGAACGGCTCGAGCACGGAGCGGGCGGGAAGAAAGAACAACCCCGCTCTGGCCAGGCTGGCCAACCGAGGCCGTGGATACCACCGGCCCATCAGCCGGACGGTGCCGTGGTCCCGGGGCTCGAGGCCAACTCCGGCCCGGAGGAGCGAGGTCTTGCCGACACCGTTGCGACCGACGAGCACCGTTACGCGACCGGCGGGCGCCCGGAGCGACGCCGCGGTCAGGACCCGGCGGGCGCCATAGCTGACGCCGATCGAATCCAGTTCGAGCACCATCACCCGACCACCAGCGCCAGGACCGCCTCGACCCCGATAGTCAGCGCGGCCGCAGCCGCCAGGATGGCCGCAACCGGCACACCGAAATTGGGAAGGAGGAGCGTAAGGTTCCGGCGGCGGAGATCGATCCAGATGATGGTGGTCACGAGCGCCGCCAGTGCCACGACGGACCCGGGCGCGAGCGTTGCCGGGGCCGGGGCCCTGGCGAGCAGCGCCAGGATGACTTGACCGGCCCGCACCATCGCCCAGACCGCGACGGTCTGGACGAGAACCCGTCGGAGGTAGAGAGTCATCGCGTTCTTCGGTCAGCGAATGGCGATCGGCCGGCCCGGCGACCCCGTCGCCCCCTTGAACCGGACCGGGGTGAACACGAACAGGAACTCGTACGCCCGCTCCGCCAGCAGCTCTTCGAAGTGCAGGTTTTCTTGGTTCCAGATTCCGTTCCTGGTG
>JAEUJH010000574.1 GCA_016794825.1 Gemmatimonadota bacterium | reverse complement strand
CGGCGGGCCGCGTGCTGCATCACCTCCCAGTCGGAGGTGGAGCCCATCACCACGCCGACCAGGGGGCCGCTCACAGGGTCCCCCGGGTCCGGTCCATCGTGCCCCGCTCGGCCAGCGCCGCCTGCGCCGCCGAGAGGCGGGCGATCGGCACCCGGAACGGCGAGCAGGAGACGTAGTTCATCTTCTGCGCTTCGCAGAACGCCACCGCGTGCGGTTCGCCCCCGTGCTCACCGCAGATGCCGACTTTGAGATCCTGCCGGGTCTTGCGGCCGAGTTCGACCGCCATCGAGAGGAGCCGGCCGACGCCGATGGTGTCGAGTTCCTGGAACGGGTCGAACTCGATGATCCCGCGTTCGAGGTAGGCCGGGAGGAACAGCCCGGCGTCGTCGCGCGAGAGGCCCCAGGTGGTCTGGGTCAGGTCGTTGGTGCCGAACGAGAAGAACTGCGCCTCGCGGGCGATCTCGTCGGCGGTGAGCGCGGCGCGCGGCAACTCGATCATGGTGCCGAGGAGGTAGGGCACGGTGATCTGGCGCTCGCGGAACACCTCCTCCGCCACCTGGCGGACGATCAGCGCCTGTTTCCGGAACTCGATCACGTGGGCCACGAGCGGAATCATGACCTCGGGCATGACGCGGCCCTTCCGCTCGGCCACGGTGCAGGCGGCCTCGAAGATCGCCCGGGCCTGCATCTGGGTGATTTCGGGGTACATGATGCCCAGGCGGCAGCCACGGAGCCCGAGCATCGGGTTCACCTCGCTCAGGCTGTCGATGGTGCGCTGCACGTCCTTGACGGTCTTGCCCATCTGCTTGGCCAGCTCGGCGATTTCCTCCGCGGCCTTCGGGAGGAACTCGTGGAGCGGGGGATCGAGCAACCGGATGGTGACCGGGTAGCCCTCCATGGCCCGGAAGATTCCCTCGAAGTCGGCCCGCTGCATCGGCAGCAGCTTGGCCAGGGCCTTCCGCCGCCCGGTCTCGTCCTCGGCGAGGATCATCTCGCGCATGGCCGGGAGCCGTTCGCCCTCGAAGAACATGTGCTCAGTGCGGCAGAGGCCGATACCCTCGGCTCCGAAGTCGCGGCCCCGGTGGGCGTCGCCCGGCGTGTCGGCGTTGACGCGGACCCGGAGGTGGCGCATCTGGTCCGCCCAGCCCATCAGCCGGTTGAAGTGCTCGCTGAGGAGCGGCGTCACCAGCTTGGTCTGGCCCGCGTAGACCTTGCCGGTGCTGCCGTCGACGGTGATCCACTCGCCTTCCTTGATCGGCCGCTCGCGGACCCGGAACTGACCGGTCGACTCGTCGACGTCGATTTCCTGGGCGCCCGCCACGCACGGTTTGCCCATGCCGCGGGCCACGACGGCCGCGTGGGACGTCATGCCGCCCCGGGCCGTGAGGATGGCCTTGGCCGCCACCATGCCGTGGAAATCCTCCGGGCTGGTTTCGCGCCGGACCAGGATGACCGGATTGCCTTTCTTCCCGAGCTCCTCGGCCTTGTCGGCATCGAACACGACGGTGCCGCTGGCGGCCCCCGGCGACGCGGGCAGGCCGGTGGTGAGCAGGTCGAGCCGCGCGTTCGGGTCGATCGTCGGATGGAGGAGCTGGTTCAGGTCGTTCGGGGGAATCCGGGCGACCGCTTCTTCCTGGGAAATCAGCCCCTCGTCCACCATCTCGACGGCGATCCGGACCGCGGCCTGGCCGGAGCGCTGGCCGCGGCGGGTCTGGAGCATGAACAGCTGGCCCCGCTCGATCGTGAACTCGAGGTCCTGGACGTCGCGGAAGTGCCGTTCGAGGGTCCGGGCCACCCGGTCGAGTTCGCCGTAGGCGTGAGGCATCTCGCCCTTGAGATCCTCGATATGTTCCGGCGTCCGGGCGCCGGACACGACGTCCTCGCCCTGGGCGTTGAGGAGGAACTCGCCGTAGAGGCGGTGCTCACCGGTGGAGGGGTCGCGGGTAAAAGCCACGCCGGTGCCGGAGTCCTCGCCCATGTTGCCGAAGACCATGGCGACGACGTTGACGGCCGTGCCCATGCTGTCGGGGATATCGTGCAGCTTGCGGTAGTCGATGGCCCGCCGGGTGTTCCAGCTCTCGAAGACGGCGGAGATGGCGGCCCAGAGCTGGTCGAGCGGCTTTTCAGGAAACGGCTTGCCGGTTTCGGTGGCGATGAGGGCCTTGAACTCGCTGACGAGTCCCTGGAACTCCTCGACCGGCAGGTCGATGTCGCGGGCAATGCCGAGCCGGTGCTTCCGGGCCTCGAGCCGGGCCTCGAACATCTTCTTGGGCACGTCGAACACGACGCCGCCGAACATCTGGACGAACCGCCGGTAGGAATCCCAGGCAAACCGGGGGTTGCCGGACAGCTTCTCGAGCCCCACGACGGTTTCGTCGTTGAGGCCGAGGTTCAGGATCGTCTCCATCATCCCGGGCATCGAGAGCGCCGCGCCCGAGCGGACCGACACCAGCAGAGGGTTGTCCCGCCCGCCGAACTGCTTCCCGGTGGCCGTCTCGAGGCGCTGGAGGGCGGCCTCGACCTGGCTGTTGAGCCGGGGCGGGAAGTGCTGCATGGCGAGATAGGTGCCGCAAACCGTCGAGGCGATGGTGAATCCCGGCGGCACCGGAATCCCCAGGTTGGTCATCTCCGCCAGGCCGGCCCCCTTGCCGCCGAGCACTTCCTTCATGGTCGCCGTGCCATCCGCCCGGCCCTGGCCGAAGAAATAGACCAGCGGTTGGGTCAGGCTGTCGGTCATGCGGGGCTCCCGGCCAGGGGTTTCTCGTGGCGTAGTTGGACCAGCTCGTCGCGCGGCGTGATCGGGTACGAGCCGGAGAAACAGGCATGGCAAAAGCTGTTCCGCGAGCCCCCGGCCCGGACCATCCCGTCCAGGGAGAGGTATCCGAGGGAGTCGACCCCCAGGTAGTCGCGGACCTCCTCCAGGGAGTGGTTGGCCGCGATCAACTCCTCCCGGTTCGGGGTGTCGATCCCGTAGTGGCAGGGCCCGGTGATCGGGGGGGAGGCCAGCCGGAGGTGAACCCGGCGGGCGCCGGCCGCCCGGATCATCTGGACCAGGCCCTTGCTGGTGGTGCCCCGGACCAGGCTGTCGTCGACCACCACCACCGAGCGGCCGGCCAGGACCTCGCGGACCGGATTGAACTTGATCTTGACCTTGGCTACCCGGAGGGCCTGGGTCGGGTTGATGAAGGTCCGGCCGACGTAGTGATTGCGGATCAGGCCGTGCTCGAGCTTGAGGCCCGACTCGTCGGCGTAGCCTAACGCCATCATGTTGGCGCTGTCCGGGACGCTGAAGACGACGTCGGCGTCGGGGGCGGGGTGTTCCTTGGCCAGCTGCCGGCCGAGTTCCCGGCGGACCCGGTCGACCGATTCGCCGAAGACGGTGCTGTCCGGCCGGGCAAAGTAGACCAGTTCGAAGATGCAGCGGTGGGCCGCCGGCGCCTTCCGGAGCGGCTCGAGGTCGCGGACCATGCCGTCGACGACCTCGACGAACTCGCCGGGGCCGAGTTCACGGACCACCGTGGCGCCGACCAGGTCGAGCGCGCAGGTCTCCGACGCGGCCACGATGGCCTGCCCGATCCGACCGAGGACCAGCGGGCGGAATCCGTGAGGATCGACCACGCAGTAGAGCGTCCGCCCGACGGTGATGACCAGGCTGAAGGCGCCCTCGACCCGTTCGAGCGCCTCCCGGATCCGCTGCTCGGGATTGACCTGGGTGGAGCGGGCGATCAGGTGGACGATGACTTCGGAGTCGGACGAGGTCTGGAAGATGGCGCCCTCGTCGACCAGTTCCTTCTTGATGGCGTTGGCGTTGGTCAGGTTGCCGTTGTGGGCCAGCGCCAGCGGGCCGCCCCGGATTTCGGCCAGGCAGGGCTGGGCGTTGGCCAGCACCGACGAGCCGGCGGTGGAATACCGGGTGTGGCCGAGGGCCACGCTGCCGTCGAGCGCCTTGAAGTCGCCCTCGCGGAAGATGTCACCCACCAGGCCCATGCCGCGGGCCAGGTGGGGGCGGCCGTCGTCGTCGAGGGTGACGATGCCGGCGCTCTCCTGTCCGCGATGCTGCAGCGCGTACAATCCGAGGTACGCGGCCCGGGCCGCGTCGGGGAGGTTGGAGACGCCGATGATGCCGCACATGGTCAGGCCGCCATTCGTCGGGGGATCGCCTCGAAGTAGGTCCGCCGGAGGTCGTCGGTGGCCCAGCTCAGGAGTTCGGTGCCGACCGTAATCCGCAGTTCGCCGCCCGGACCGGTGACCGATCCGGCCACCGCCAGCGGAACGCCGTGTTCCGTGGCGAGCGCGCGAACCCGATCCACCAGCGCCGGGTCGAAGGACACCACCGCGCGGGCGCCGTCTTCGCCGTAGAGCAGGTCGACGAGTTCGGTGCCGGCGGGTTGGACCAGCTGGACCCCGGCCCCGA
>JAEUJH010000562.1 GCA_016794825.1 Gemmatimonadota bacterium | reverse complement strand
CCGCGCCGTGCCGCAGCCCGATGGCGGGTACCGCCTCTTCGGGTCCAAGATGTGGATCTCCGGCGGCGATCATGAACTGGCGGAGACGATCGTTCACCTCGTCCTCGCGCGGATCGAAGGGGCTCCGGCGGGGGTCAAGGGGATTTCGCTGTTCATCGTGCCCAAGCACCTGCTCGATGCCGAGGGCAACCCGGGCGAGCGGAACGACGTCGTGATCGGCGGGCTCAACCACAAGATGGGCTATCGGGGGACGGTCAACACCGTCTTCAATCTCGGCGAGGGTCGGTTCCAGCCGGGTGGTCGGCCCGGCGCGGTCGGGTTCCTGGTCGGGGCTCCGCACCAGGGCCTGGCCGCCATGTTCACGATGATGAACGAAGCCCGAATCGGCGTCGGGATGGGCGCCGTGGTGCTCGGGTACCGGGGCTATCTCGAGTCGCTCGGCTACGCTCGGTCCCGGCCCCAGGGCCGGCGGCTTGGCGTCAAGGATCCCACCACGCCGCAGGTGCCGATCATCGAGCACCCGGACGTTCGGCGGATGCTGCTCCGCCAGAAGGCCTTCGTCGAGGGCGGGCTGGCCCTCTGCCTGTATTGCGCCCGGTTGGTGGACGAGGAGCGGACCGGGTCGAGCGAGGAGGCCCGCCGCCACGCGACCCGGTTGCTGGACCTCCTCACGCCCATCGCAAAGGCCTGGCCCTCCGAGTTCTGCCTCGAGGCCAACAGTCTCGCCATCCAGGTGCTCGGCGGGTACGGCTACAGTCGGGAATACCCGGTGGAGCAGCTCTATCGGGACAACCGGCTCAACCCGATTCACGAAGGCACCGACGGGATCCAGGCGCTCGACCTGCTGGGCCGCAAGGTCGGCCAGGAGGACGGGGCGGGGTTCCGGCTCCTGGTCGACCGGATCCGGGGCGCGGCCGAGGAGGCCCAGGGGAGCGGCGCCACCGACCTGGTGGTGCTGGGCGACAAGCTCGCGGCCGCCATCGACGACCTGGTCGAGACCACCCGCCAACTCGCCGGCGGCGATCCGGAACGGACCCTGGCCAACGCCTTTCCGTATCTGGTGGTGTTCGGCCACACGGTGGTGGCGTGGCTCTGGGTGGAGCAGGCCCTCGCGGCCAACCGGGGGCTCGAGGCGGGGAACGGGAGTACCGATTTCTACCGGGGCAAGCTGATGGCGGCCCGGTTTTTCTTCGACTGGATCCTGGCGGCGGAGGCCCCGACCCACCGGTTGCTGCGCCGCCGCGACGCCACGCCGCTGGAAATGCAGACGGCCTGGTTCTAGGGAGGGGGCTAAACCCATTACCCGCCGGCATTTGCGGACGGCCGGCCGAGGTTGAACTCCCCGAAAGCCTCCGTTAGATTCGTCCCCCGAACTCGTGAATCTTTTCACGAGCTTCGTCCTTCCGGCCGACTACTGAGAAACTCGGGCTCTTAACCATGCTTCGGTCGTACGCGCCAGTCCTGGTTCTGACCGCCTTCGTGATCGCCAACGCGATCCTCATGCTGGGCGTGTCGCACCTCTTCTCGACCTACCGGAGAACTGCCGTCAAGATCGCGCCGTACGAATCGGGCATCCCGGTCCTCGGTGATGCCCGGGAGCGATTCTCGGTCAAGTTCTACCTGGTGGCCATGTTGTTCATCATCTTCGACATCGAAGGCGTGTTCATGATTCCGTGGGCGGTGGCCTTCCACCAGCTCAAGGACATCAGCGGCCTTCTCCTCCTCGAAATGCTGGTCTTCATCGGCATCCTCGCGGTGGGTTACGTGTACGTCTGGAAGCGAGGAGCCTTCCAATGGGATTGACGCTGCCGTCGGACGGTGAGATCGCGGAGGTTCCCGCCGTCTCGCCCAATTGGCTCACCACCCGGCTCGATTTCCTGGTCAACTGGGGCCGGGCCAACTCTCTCTGGCCGATGCCGTTCGGGACCGCCTGCTGCGCGATCGAGTTCATGGCGACCGCGGCGGGCCGGTTCGACATCTCGCGGTTCGGGATGGAGCGGATGAGCTTTTCGCCCCGCCAGGCCGACGTGCTGATCTGCGCCGGCCGGCTGCCGTTCAAGCTCGCCCCGATCATCCGGCGGGTGTGGGACCAGATGCCCCAGCCGAAGTGGGCCATCTCGATGGGCGCCTGCGCCTCGACGGGCGGGATCTTCGACACCTACGCGATGGTGCAGGGGATCGACACGATCATCCCGGTCGACGTCTACGTGCCGGGCTGCCCGCCCCGTCCCGAAGGGCTGATGTACGGGATCATGCTGCTCCAGAAGAAGATCAAGGGCGAGACGATGGCCGATCCGAGTCTCCGCCAGGAACTGCTCGTCAACGACCAGGGCTTCTTCGTGCCGCCGGCGAAGATCGACGAAATCTCCGAGCCGTTCGGCAACTCGGTCCACCAGACCCGCTCCGCATGACCGCCGTCGCTCCCGGGCTTTCGCCCTCGGTGGAGGCGCTGCGGGCCGCGTTCGGATCGGCCGTGCTCCGCTCGGCGGTGTCGTGCGGCGATTCCATCGTCTGGGTCGACCGCGACCGCGCCCACGAAGTCCTGGCCTGGCTCAAGAACACGCCCGGGCAGGAGTTCAACTACCTGACCGACATCACCGCGGTGGACTATCGCGACCCCGGTCAGCCGCTCGAAGTGTCCTACCAGCTCCGGTCGCTGGGTCGCAAGGTCGACCTCCGGGTCAAGGTGCCGCTCGACAAGGCCAAGCCGCTGACCGTCGACTCGGTCTTCGATCTCTGGCGGGGCGCCGACTGGCTGGAGCGCGAGGTCTTCGACATGTTCGGCGTCACCTTCGCCGGCCATCCGGACCTCCGTCGGATCTTGATGTGGGACACGTACGCCGAGGGGCACCCGCTCCGGAAGGACTTCCCGCTCCGGGGCAACTTCACGCGGGCCGAGCAGACCCGGCAGGCCCTGGCCGCCAACCCGGAAGCGCACTACTCCATGGAAGAGCTGTCGATCGCCGACGCCTTCAATGAACTCCCCGACGACATGAAACGCCGGCTCCTCGAGGGCCAGCGGGGAGAACTGCGATGAGCACCAGGACCGTCGAAATGGCGCTCGCCACCCCGGGGCTCGACGATCGGGGGCGGCCGAGCCGGTTGCCGCTCGGGGTCGGGACCGCCGTGGATGACGATCTCGGCGCGGAGCACATGCTCGTCAACATCGGCCCCCAGCACCCGGCGACGCACGGGGTGCTCCGGCTGGTGCTCGAGCTCGAGGGCGAAACCGTCAAGCGCTGCATCCCCCACATCGGCTACCTCCACTCCGGCTTCGAGAAGCTGGGGGAGTACCGGCACTACAATCAGATCGTCCCCCTCACCGATCGGACCGACTACCTGTCGCCGATGGCCAACAACGTCTGTCTGGCGCTGGCGGCCGAAAAGCTGATGGGGATCGAGATCACCGAGCGGTGTCAGGTGCTCCGGGTCATCGCCTGCGAGATGAGCCGGGTCATTTCGCATCTCGTCTGGCTCGGGACCACGGGCATCGACCTCGGCGCGTTCACCCCGTTCCTCTGGTCGTTCTATCAGCGCGAGCGGATCTACAACCTCCAGGAAGCGTGGACGGGCGCCCGGCTCACCACCAGCCTGACCCGGATCGGCGGCATGATGGCCGACGTGCCGGACGGCTGGGAGGCGGGGCTCCGCGACTTCACCGCGACGTTCACCAAGACGCTCGATGAAGTCGACACGATGTTCACCCGGAACTCGATCTGGTGCGGCCGCACCCAGGGCGTCGGGGTGCTGACCGCCGACGAGGCGATCAACTACTCCCTGTCGGGACCGATGCTCCGCGCCAGCGGAGTCGACTACGACGTCCGCAAGGATCGGCCCTACCTCGGCTACGAGACCTACGACTTCGACGTCCCGGTGGGCGAGCACGGCGACATCTACGACCGCTACCGGGTCCGGCTCGAGGAGATGTACCAGTCGAACCGGATCCTCGAGCAGGCGCTCGACCGGCTGGCCCGGCTCAAGGGCGCGCCGCTCAACACCGACGATCACCGGGTCATCCTCCCGCCCAAGGGGCGGGCCATGAGCGACATGGAGGCGATGATCCATCACTTCAAGCAGGTGATGGAAGGCGTCCCCGCGCCGGCCGGCGAAGCGTACCTCGGGGTCGAAAATCCGAAGGGCGAACTCGGCTACTACTTCGTCGCCGACGGGACCGCCAAGCCGGTCCGGTGGCGGATCCGGCCGCCCTCGTTCATCAACCTGGCCTGCCTGCCCAAGCTCTGCGAGGGGGCACTCCTCTCCGACGTGATCGCGATCAACGCGAGCGTCGACATCGTCATGGGAGAGATCGATCGATGACCGGTTCCACCCACGCCCACGCCGACGCGCCGCACGAACCGGTGTTCGTCGGGAAGGTCAGGGAACAGCTCGACGCCCTCTTCCCGAAGTACCCCACCAAGCAGGCCTGTCTGCTCCCGGCCCTCTGGATGGTGCAGGAAGCGCGCGGCTGGATCTCCCCGGCCGCCATGGCCGAGGTGGCCGACGTCCTCGGCCTCACCCCGGCGTACGTCCGCGGGGTGGCGACGTTCTACACGATGTACCACCTCCATCCCGTCGGTCGGCATTTCATCCAGGTCTGCGGGACGTCGCCCTGCCATCTCTGCGGCTCCGACGACGTCCTCAAGGCGATCCTCAAGGCCACCGGGTGCGGGGAGTTGGGCGCCACCAGCGCCGACGGCCGCTTCACGGTGGTCGAGGTCGAATGCCTCGGCGCCTGCGGGTTCGCGACGCCGATCCTGATCGACGACGACTTCCACGACAGCGTCACGCCGGAGCGGGTCGCCGGCATCCTGGCGAGGTATCCGTAATGGGCTATCCCCATCCGCCCCACCCGAAAGAAACGGTCGTCCTCTCGAAATACTTCGGGGACGCCGAGGCTAGGACCTTCGACGGCTGGGTCAAGCGCGGCGGCTACGAGGCGCTCAAGAAGGCCCTCGGGATGACGCCGGACGCGATCATCGAGGAACTCAAGGCGTCCGGCCTCCGGGGCCGCGGCGGCGCCGGGTTCCCGACCGGCCTCAAGTGGAGCTTCATGCCGAAGAACGACGGCAAGCCCCACTACCTGGTCTGCAACGCCGACGAGTCCGAACCCGGCACCTTCAAGGACCGGGAAATCATGCGGTGGACGCCGCATCAGCTGATCGAGGGCTGCGCCATCGGGGCGTACGCCATCGGCGCGGAGACCTGCTACATCTACATCCGGGGCGAGTTCACCGAGCCGTGGAAGGTGATGACGGCCGCGGTGGCCGAGGCCTACGCCAAGGGCGCCCTCGGCGGCAACGTCTTCGGGAGCGGCAAGCGGATCGACATCGTGCTGCACCGGGGCGCCGGCGCCTACATCTGCGGTGAAGAGACCGCGATGATGAACTCGATCGAGGGCAAGCGCGGCAACCCCCGGATCAAGCCGCCGTTCCCGGCCCAGGCCGGCCTGTTCGGGATGCCGACGACGATCAACAACGTCGAGACCCTCTCGTCCACCAGCCACATCCTGACCCGCGGCGCGGCCTGGTACAAGGGGCTCTGCCTCTCCAACCCGAAGAGCACCGGCACCAAGCTGTTCTCGGTCTGCGGCCACGTCATGCGCCCCGGGAACTACGAACTCACGATGGGCTTCCCGATGAAGGACCTGATCCACGACCTGGCCGGCGGGATGCGGCCGGGTCGGCGGCTCAAGGCCGTCATCCCGGGCGGCTCCTCGGTGCCGATCATGACCGCGGCCGAGGCCGAAGCGGCCCTCTGCGACTACGAGGGCATCGTCGAGAAGGGGTCGATGCTCGGCTCGGCCGGCTTCATCGTCATGGACGATTCGACCGACATGGTCTACGAGATCTGGCGGCTGGCCAAGTTCTACGCCCACGAGTCCTGCGCCCAGTGTACCCAGTGCCGGGAAGGGACGGCCTGGACCACCAAGATCCTCGAACGGATCCTCCGCGGTCAGGGCAAGAAGGAGGATCTCGACCTCCTCCTCGACCTCTCCGATCAGATGACCGGCCGGACCATCTGCGTGCTGAGCGACTCCTGCGCGGCGCCGATCGTGAGCGGCATCAAGAAGTTCCCCGAAGAATTCGAAGCCTATTTGAGCCGGGCCAAGGCGCCGGCGCTGGCGGCGGTATGAGCGATCTCGTCAACGTCACGATCGACGGCGTCCAGATTTCGGTGCCCAAGGGCACCCCGATCATCGAGGCCGCCAAGCAGGCCGGGGTGCTCGTCCCCCATTACTGCTACCATCCCTCGCTGCCGTCGCCGGCGGTGTGCCGGATGTGCCTGGTCGAAGTCGAGAAGGCACCCAAGCTGGTGCCCGCGTGCGTCACCACCGTCGCCGACGGCAACGTGATCCACGTCAACAACGACAAGTCGAAGCGAGCTCGCGAGTCGGTCCTCGAGTTCCTCCTGATCAACCACCCGCTCGATTGCCCGATCTGCGATCAGGCGGGCGAGTGCGAACTCCAGGACTACACCTTCCAGGAAGGCCGCGCCGGGACCCGCTACGGCGACTACGCCAAGCGCTACAATCCGGTCGAGGACTTCGGGCCCGACGTGCTCTACGTGGCCAACCGGTGCATCCTCTGCACCCGGTGCGTCCGGTTCATGGACAACGTGGCCGGCGACGCCGTGCTCAACGTCTCGGAGCGGGGCGACCGCGCGTTCATCGGCATCGACCCCGACCACAAGCTCGACCACCCGTGGGCCGGCAACGTCGTCGACCTCTGCCCGGTCGGGTCGCTCATCTCGAAGGACTTCCTCCACAAAGCCCGGGCCTGGGATCTCGACAAGACGGCCAGCGTCTGCACCGGCTGCACCCAGGGCTGCAACACGATGATCGACACCCGGGACGACGTGGTGGTCCGGCTCCGGCCCCGACCCAACCTCGACGTCAACCGGCACTTCATCTGCGACGAGGGCCGGTCCGACTACCGCTGGATGAATCGCGGCGACCGGATCGAGGCGCCGCTGGTGCGCGAGGGCGGGAAGCTGACGCCGACCGACTGGACCCAGGCGCTCGACCGGCTCGGCGCGGCGGTCAAGGCCGCCCGTCGGGTGGTGATCCTGGCCTCTGGCAGGGCGTCGACCGAGTCGCTCGGCTTCGTCCGGCGGATGGTGGACGGGGCGTCGGTCACCGCGGCCATCAAGGTGCCGCTCGGCGCCGAGGCGCCGCTGGCCGGGGTGCCGAACCTGGCGCTCCGGAAGGAGCGGGTTCCCAACCTGGCCGGAGCTTCGTTGGCCGGATACGGGACCGACTGGTCGGCCGCGCTGGCCGCCGCCAAGGGCGCCGATCTGGTGGTGGTCCTCGATGCCGATCTCGATGACGCCGACGTGGCCGCCCTGTCCGGCGCCGCGGCGGTGGCGGTCATCGGAACGGTCGACGACGACCGGTTGGCGGGTTCCGCGCTGATCCTCCCGGCCACCAACATGGCCGAGGAGAACGGCACCTACGTCAATCGCGACCATCGGGTCCAGCGGTACTTCCAGGCCAAGCCGGCGCCGGGGATGGCGCGGCCGGCCTGGTGGATCGCGGCCGAAGCCACCCACGCCGCGCGAGGGCTCGCGGCGCCCGCCACCGCCGCCGACGCGTTCGCGGCGCTGGGCGCCATGATCCCGGCCCTGGCCGGCCTCACGTACTCCGATCTCGGCCACACCGGCCGGGTCGTCACCCCGAACGCCGCGGGGGCCGCCCGATGACTCCCGACATGAAGGGGTTCCTGATCCTGACGGTGCTCAAGATGGTGGTCGTCTTCACCATCGTGCTGGTTGGGGTCGCCCTCCTGACGCTGATGGAGCGGAAGGTGTCCGCCTGGATGCAGAACCGCCGCGGCCCCAACCGGGTCGGCTGGGCGGGGCTGCTCCAGCCGGCGGCCGACGGCGTCAAGAACATCGTCAAGGAAGAGACTTTCCCGGCCGAAGCCAACCAGCTGCTGTTCATCCTGGCCCCGGCCATCTCGTTCATTCCGGCGCTCCTGCTGTCCGGGGTCATCCCGTGGGGCGCGCCGATCAACGTGAACTTCGACTGGAACCTGCCGCTGATCGGCCACGCCAGCTTCCACGGGCCGATGTCGCTCGCGGTGGCCGATCTCCCGATCGGGTTCCTGTTCATCCTCGCGATCAGCTCGATCGGCGTCTACGGCATCGCCCTGGCGGGGTGGTCGTCGAACAGCAAGTACAGCCTCCTCGGCGGGCTCCGGTCGAGCGCGCAGATGGTGTCGTACGAAGTGGCCATGGGGCTCAGTCTGATTCCGGTGCTGCTCCTGGCCGGCAACGCCACCTTCAGCGAAATCATCCGGGCGCAGCAGCAGGGCCTCTGGTTCGTCGCCTCGCTCACCCTCTCGTTCTTCGTCTTCATGGTCGCGGGCTTCGCGGAGACCAACCGACTGCCGTTCGACCTCCCCGAGGCCGAGTCGGAACTGATCGCCGGGTACCACACCGAATACAGCGCCATGAAGTTCTCGCTGTTCATGATCGCCGAGTACGCCAACATGATCACCGTGTCGGCCATGATGGCGACCCTCTTCTTCGGGGGCTGGGACATCCCGGGTCGGTGGGACGAGAACGGATCGGCGCTGGCCGGTCTGGTGACGGCGCTGGTGATGTTCACCAAGTCGTTCTTCTTCATCTTCCTGTTCATGTGGGTCCGGTGGTCGTTCCCCCGGTTCCGCTACGACCAGCTCATGGCGCTCGGGTGGAAGTTCATGATCCCGCTGGCGCTGGCGTACATCGTGGTGATCTGCGTGGCGATGTGGGCCCTGGGCGCCGCGGGCATCGTCCACCCCAAGATCCAGGGCCTGGTGCTGCTGGGCCTCAATCTCGTGGGCATCTACATCGTCTTCTTCCTGCTCGACCGGGGCCGTCTCCTGTCGGGATCGTATCGTCGCCAGGCGGCGGCGGGAGCGAGGGGCTGAACGTATGGCGATCGGCGTCAAGGTGATGAAGCGCCCCGAACGGGAGATGAGCTACGTTCGGGCCGCGCTCAAGGGCATGGCCCTGACCTTCAAGCACATGCTCCAGCCGAAGGTCACCATGCAGTACCCGGAAGAGCGGAGCACCGCCGACGAGCGCGGCAGCTACGCGGTGGCTCCGCGGTGGCGGGGCACCCACCGGATGCTGGCCGACGAGCAGGGCCGCTCCAAGTGCGTGGCCTGCGGCCTCTGCCCCCAGATCTGTCCCGCCAACTGCATCAAGCTGGTGCCCGGCGAGGACGAGGAGGGCAACCGGTACCCGCTGATCTACGAGATCGACGAGTTCCGGTGCGTCTTCTGCGGCTACTGCCAGGAAGTCTGCCCCGAGGAGGCCATTCACGTCGGGGTCCATTTCGAAAACGCCGAGTACAGCCGCGACCGGTTCGTCTACGACCTGGAGCGGCTGACCTCCCAGACCCACCAGGTCTCGTCCCTGTGGGATCCGGCGGACGTTCGAGGCCAATGATGACCGAAATCGTCTTCTACGTGCTGGCGATCTCCGCCGTGCTGTCGGCGATCCTCTGCATCACCCAGAAAAACCCGGTTCCCTCGGCGCTGTGGCTGGTGTCGACGATGTTCGCCCTGGCCGGGATCTACGTGCTCCTCCACGCCCAGTTCATCGCGGCGATGCAGGTGCTGGTCTATGCCGGCGCGGTGATGGTCCTGTTCCTCTTCGTGATCATGCTCCTCAACCTCGGTCGGGACGGCGGCTCCGACATCAAGAAGGGGCCGGTGGCGCTGGTGGCCACCTTCCTCGGCGCGGCCCTGGTCGCCGCCCTGGTGGCGGTGCGGGGTACCTCGGTGGCGGGTCTGGCCGACCGGCTCAACCCGGGCGTCGTGGCGGGCAGTCCGCTCGGGGTCGTGGCCGGGGGTGACGTCCAGTCGGCCGCTTCGTTCACCAACGCCATCGGCGCGGTGGCCGCCCCGATGTTCCAGACCTATCTCGTGCCGTTCGAGATCACGTCGGTCCTGCTGCTGGCCGCGGCGGTCGGCGCGGTCGTCCTCGCGAAACGGAAGCTCTAGATGCTCCTCGGACCTTCGCTCGTACTCTCGGCGATCCTCTTCGCCATCGGGGTCATCGGCGTGATGATCCGGCGGAACGCGATCGTGCTGTTCATGTGCGTCGAGCTGATGCTCAACGCCGTGAACCTGTCGTTCGTCGCCCTTTCGACCGCCCACGGGTTCGGCGGCCAGGTGATGGTCTTCTTCGTGATGACGGTGGCCGCCGCCGAGGCGGCGGTCGGTCTCGCGATCATCCTGGCCATCTTCCGGCACACCCGCTCGGTCGACCTCAAGAACATCAACCTGCTGCAGGGCTGATGAATCCCTCCTGGATTTGGCTGACCATCGCCCTGCCGTTTGCCGGGTTCCTGGTGAACGGAACCCTGGCGCTGGTCAAGCCGGACGCGAAGCGGGTGGTCTCGCTGGTCGGCCCGGGCGTGCTCCTGGCCGCCTTCGGCGTCGCCGCCGCCATCTTTGCCGGTCTCTGGTCACAGCCCCCCGAAGAATCGATCGTGGTGCCGCTCTGGGCCTGGATCGGGGCGGGGGCCCTGGAAATCAACCTGGCTCTCCAGGTCGATCAGCTCTCCCTGGTCATGCTCCTGGTCGTGACCGGCGTCGGGAGCCTGATCCACATCTTCAGCGTCGGGTACATGCACGCCGATCCGGGGTTCGCCCGGTTCTTCGCGTACCTGAACCTGTTCGTCGTGTTCATGCTGGTGCTGGTGCTGGGGTCGAGCCTGCCGGTCCTGTTCGTCGGCTGGGAAGGCGTCGGTCTCTGCTCCTACCTGCTGATCGGCTTCTGGTATCAGGAAAAGGCCAACGCCGATGCCGGCAAGAAGGCGTTCATCGTCAACCGGATCGGTGACGTGGGCGTCATGATCGCGATGTTCCTGATCTTCTGGTCGATCGGGAGCCTCGAGTTCACCGACATCGCCAAGCGGGCGCCCGAGGCGCTGGCGGTGGGCGGCACGCTGGTCACGGCCATCACGCTCTTCCTCTTCCTCGGCTGCGCCGGCAAGTCGGCCCAGATTCCGCTCTACGTCTGGCTGCCTGACGCCATGGCCGGTCCGACCCCGGTGTCGGCCCTGATCCACGCCGCCACGATGGTCACGGCCGGCGTCTACCTGGTGGCCCGGACCAGCGTGCTCTTTGCCATGGCGCCGGTCTCGAGCATGGTGGTGGCGGGGGTGGGCGCCCTGACGGCCCTCTTCGCCGCGTCGATCGGCCTCCGCCAGTACGACATCAAGAAGGTTCTGGCGTATTCGACCGTGTCGCAGCTCGGGTACATGTTCCTCGGCGTCGGCTCCGCGGCCTTCACCGCCGGGGTGTTCCACCTGGTCACCCACGCGTTCTTCAAGGCCCTCCTGTTCCTCGGGTCCGGCAGCGTGATCCACGCCATGCACCACGCGTATCACGCCACCCACAGCCACGACGATCCGCAGGACATGCGGAACATGGGTGGTCTCCGGAAGGACATGCCGGTCACCTTCTGGCTGATGCTGCTCGCCACCTTCGCGATCGCCGGCGTTCCGCCGTTCTCGGGCTTCTTCTCGAAGGACGAGATCCTGGCCTCGGCGTTCGGGCGGGGGGCCGAGCATCCGATCTACTACGTCTTCTGGGCCATGGGCGCCGTGGCGGCGCTGATGACCGCGTTCTACATGATGCGGCTCATCGCCATGACCTTCTTCGGCGAGAACCGGACCGGAGAGAAGGAACGGGCCCATCTCCATGAGGCCCCGGCGGTGATGACCGGCCCGCTGCTGATTCTCGGCGTGCTTACCGTCGTCGGGGGAGCGCTCAACTTTCCGACCTTCTGGCTGACCGGGCCGCACCACGGACTGGAATCGTGGCTCGAGCCGGTGCTGGCCCCGGCGGCCAAGCTGATGCCGGTTCACCTGCCGCATGGTGCCACCGAGTATGCCCTGATCGGGGCGGCGGTCGTCATCGCGCTCCTCGGGCTGACAGCCGGGTACCGGGCCACGCTCAGCCGGAAGATTCCGGTGGCCAAGGATGCGCCCGAGGAAGTTGGCTTCGCCAAGGTGCTGTTCCACAAGTACTACATCGACGAGATCTACCAGTCGCTCATCGTCCGGCCGCTGGTGGCCCTGTCCCGGCTGGTCCTCTGGAAGGTCGTCGACCAGGGGGTCATCGACGGACTGGGGGTCAACGGCTCGGGCGGGCTGGCCCGCGGCCTGGGCTGGCTCGGCGGGCGGCTCCAATCGGGCCAACTTGGCCTCTACGTGCTCGTGTTCGTGGTCGGCGCGGTGTGGCTCCTCCACGCGGTGGTCCGGTAACTCATGGTAAACTTCCTCGCCTCCGTCAATTACACGGGCTGGATCCTCCACGTCCTGCTGGCGCTTCCGCTGGTGGGCTCCGTGGCGGTCTTCCTGAGCCCCGCGGCCCTGGCCAAGCGGTTGGCCCTGGTCCTCACGATCGTGGAGTTCCTGCTCTCGGCGCCGCTCTGGTTCATGGTCAACACGGCGTCGGGCACGATGGAGCTGGTCGCGACGATCCCCTGGATCCCGCAGTGGGGCATCAGCTACGCCGTCGGCATCGACGGCATCTCGCTCATGATGGTGCTCCTGACCACCATGCTGATGCCGCTCTGCGTACTGGGGAGCTTCAGTTACATCACCCACCGCGAGCCGGGGTACTACGCCCTGCTGCTGGTGCTGACCACGGGCATGATCGGCGTGTTCGTCGCGATCGACATGTTCCTGTTCTACGTCTTCTGGGAAGTGATGCTGATCCCGATGTACTTCCTGATCGGGATCTGGGGTGGCAAGAACCGGCTCTACGCGGCGCTCAAGTTCTTCATCTACACGATGGCGGGCTCGCTCCTCATGCTCGTCGCCATCATCGTCATGGTCCGGGTGGCGGCCGTCATGGGTGGCGGGAAGGTGTCGTTCTCGTACTTCCACCTGCTGTCGTACGCCCAGACCCCCATCATGGGCCGGTTGGCGCCCTGGCTGTTCCTGGCCTTCTTCCTGGCCTTTGCCATCAAGGTGCCGATCTTCCCGTTCCACACCTGGCTCCCCGACGCCCACGTCGAGGCGCCCACGGCGGGCAGCGTCATCCTGGCCAGCGTGCTGCTCAAGATGGGCACCTACGGCTTCCTCCGGTTCGCGGTGCCGTTCTTCCCGAACATCGCGTTCAGCAGCGGCGTCACCGCGGTGGTGACGGCGCTGGCGGTCATTGGAATCGTCTACGGCGCCCTCGTCGCCATGGTGCAACCGGACATCAAGAAGCTGGTGGCCTATTCCTCGGTCAGCCATCTCGGCTTCGCGATGCTCGGGATCTGGGCCGCGTCGGTGCAGGGGGTGCAGGGCGCCCTCATGGTCATGATCGGCCACGGGTTCTCGACCGGCGCCCTCTTCTTCCTGATCGGCATGATCTACGAACGCCGGCACACTCGCGAAATCGACGCCTACGGCGGCATCGCCCGGGTGGTGCCGATCTTCAGCCTCATCCTGACCGTCGTGGCCCTGGCTTCGATCGGGTTGCCGGGCCTCAACGGGTTCGTCGGTGAGTTCCTGGTGCTGATCGGCAGCTTCAAGCAGTTCCCGATCGCCACCGGCATCGCGACCACCGGGGTGATCTTCGCGGCGGCCTATCTCCTCTGGGCCCTCCAGCGGATGATCTTCAACAAGCTCGACAAGCCCGAGAACGAGGCCATTCCCGATCTGACCCGGCGCGAGTTGATCGTGCTGGTTCCGCTGCTCATCGGGATCGTCTGGATGGGCCTCTATCCCAAACCCGTCCTCGACCGGATGGAGCCGGCGGCCCGCCGCTACATCCTGACCGCCAAGGGACTTCCGATTCCGGGCGAAGCCATCACGCCGACCCGGGGAGCCGCCCAATGAACGGACTCGACCTCGCGACGCCGGCTGGCGTGATGCTGGCCCTGCTGCCCGAGCTGGTCGTGGTGGCGGCCTCGCTGATCGTCCTCCTGCTGAACGCCTTCCGGCACCAGACGGCGGCCGATTCCCGCCTGGCTGGGTGGGTCTCCCTGGCCGGTCTCGTGGCAGCCGCGGCCGCCCTGGCCTCGCTCTGGCAGACCGGGGCCGCTCCGATCGGAACGCCCCACATGGTGGCCCTCGACGGCTACCGCTTCGCCGCGCTGGCCGTCATTCTGCTGGCCAGCATCGGCACGGTCCTCCTGTCGCTCGACTACCTCGAGCGCGAGAACCTCATCGCGCCGGAGTACTACGCCCTCCTCCTGATGGCCACCTCGGGGATGATGTTCCTGGCTGGCGCCGAGGATCTGATCGTGCTGTTCCTCGGTCTCGAGGTGATGTCGGTCCCGGTGTACGTGCTCGCCGGCTTCAACCGGCGGAGCGTCTTCTCGGCCGAGGCCGCGCTCAAGTACTTCCTCGTCGGGGCCATCGCCTCGGCGTTCCTGCTCTACGGCATCGCGCTCACCTATGGCGCCACCGGCACCACCGCGCTGACCGCCATCGGCCAGCGGGTGGCCGGGCAGGGGGTCACCCCGATGCTCGGGCTCGGCGTCGGCTTCATGTTGATCGGGCTCGGCTTCAAGGTGGCCTCGGTGCCGTTCCACATGTGGGCGCCCGACGTCTACGACGGCGCCCCGACCCCGGTCACCGCCTACATGGCCACCGGCGTCAAGGCGGCCGGGTTCCTGTCCCTGGTCCGGGTCCTGATGGTCGGCTTCCCGGCCATCGTCGACACCTGGCAGCCGGTGGTCGGCGTCCTGGCCGCGGCCTCGATGATCATCGGGAACCTGGTGGCCCTGGCCCAGCGTTCCCTCAAACGCATGCTCGCCTACAGCTCCGTCGCTCACGCCGGATATCTCCTGGCGGCCGTCTGGGCGGGCAGCCGGGCCGGCGCCAGCGCCACGCTTCTTTACCTCACGGCGTATGTGCTGACCACGCTGGCCACGTTCGGGATCCTGGCGGTCCTCGGCCGCGGTGGCGAGCGCGACGTCACCTACGACACGGTGGCCGGTCTGGCCCGGCGGCGTCCGGTCATCGCCTTTGCGCTCGCGGTCTGCATGTTCTCGCTGCTCGGGTTCCCCGGCACCCTGGGGTTCATCGGCAAGTGGGCCATCATCTCGGCCGTGGTCGCCGAACATCATCAGTTCCTGGCCGTGGTGCTGGTGCTCACCAGCCTGGTCTCCGCGGGCTACTATCTCCCGGTGGTCCGGGCCATGTACATGAAGGATCCGTTGACCGCCGATCAGCATGACGGCGTGGTGCTTCCCGGGCCGGCGCGGTGGGCGGTCGGCATTGGGGTGGCGCTGCTTCTCGTCTTTGGCGTCCTGCCGCGGCTGGTCATCGGTAGCTCGGACCGGAGCGCGGCCTCGTTCGTCGGCAGCGGACTCGACCGGGCGGTCGACGCCCGGCGGTAAGCCGCGGGGTTACTGGCGGCAAGCCGGGAGCAAGGGCCCGGCGCCCGACTGGCCCAGTGACGCACCCGTGTCACTGGGCCGTATCATCTGGTGAAGGGAGACCGGTCGTGAACGTTCCGAAGAACATCTTCCGCCAATACGACGTCCGGGGCGTGGTCGACCGGGAACTTACCCCCGATCTTGCCCGGGCCCTGGGCCGGGCCTTCGCCACGGCCGGCTGGCGGCGTCTCGGCCGGGCGCCGGTCCTCGCGGTGGGCCGCGACAACCGCCCCTCGGGCGACGCGCTGGCCCGCGCCGTCCGACAGGGCATCGTGGCGGCCGGCGGTACCGCCATCGACGTCGGCATGCTGCCGACCCCGGCGCTCTACTTCGCGGTCCATCAGCTCGCGACGGACGGTGGCCTCCAGGTCACCGGGTCACACAATCCGCCGGAGTTCAACGGGTTCAAGATGGTGCTCGCCGGCGAGTCGGTGCACGGCGAAGCCATCCTCGATCTCTACGACATCATCGTCACCGAAACCTGGCAGACCGGGCAGGGGACCGAACGGGTCGACGGCTCGGTGCTCGACGGCTACGCCCAGGCCATTCTCGGCCGCCATCGGCTGGCCCGTCCGGTCTCGGTGGTCGTCGATTGCGGCAACGGCGTCGCCAGCCTGGTGGCCGAACGGGTCATCCGCGCCCTGGGCTGCGAGGTCACGGCCCTGTTCTGCGAATCCGACGGCACCTTCCCGAATCATCACCCCGACCCCACGGTGCCGGAAAACCTCGTGGACCTGGTCCGCGAGGTCCGCCGGACCGGGGCGGAACTGGGGATCGCCTTCGATGGCGACGGCGATCGGATCGGCGCGGTCGACGAGCACGGCACCATCATCTTCGGCGATCAGCTCCTGGTGATTCTCGGCCGCGATGCCGTCCGCCGGTTCGGCCCCGGCGTCCCCGTCATCTTCGACGTGAAGTGCTCCGAAGTGCTGCCGCAGGCCCTGACGGCGGCCGGCGCCAAGCCGGAGATGTGGAAGACCGGCCACTCCCTGATCAAGGCGCGGATGAAGGAACTGGGCGCCCCGCTCGCCGGCGAGATGAGCGGCCACATCTTCTTCGGCGGCGACTACTACGGGTACGACGACGCCCTCTTCGCGGCCGCGCGCCTGCTCGAGATCGTCGCGTCCGGCCAGCCGGGCCTCCATCGGCTCCTGGCCGACATTCCCACCACCTTTGCCACTCCCGAAATCCGGGTCGACTGTCCCGACGACGTCAAGTTCGGCATCGTCGACAAGGCGGCGGCGCATTTCGGGAGCCGGTACCAGGTCAACACCATCGACGGGGTCCGGATCGCGTACCCCGACGGGTGGGCCCTGCTCCGGTCGTCGAACACCCAGCCCGTTCTGGTGATGCGGTTCGAGGCCACCAGCGAGGCGTCCCTCGCCCGCTACCGGGGTGAGATGACCACCTGGCTCGCGGGGCAGGGCGTCCAGGTCTGATCATGGAGCCAGGCCGCCGTCGCCTCGTCTGGGGCGTGTCGGCCGCGGTCGCGGCCCTCATCCTCGGCCGGTGGACGGCCAACTTCGCCACGGCCCGCCTGTGGGAAGCTCGCGTGTCCGAGGCGGCCGCCCTCGTCGGGACCCGGTTCGCGCTCCTGGGCGCCGGGCTCGAGCTGCTGGGCCTGCTCACCGCCGTGGCCTGGTTCGTCGGTCAGTTCACCTGGATCACCCGCTCCGTCGTTCTCCAGTATGGCGACGTGGCTCGGCCCCTTGGCCGGTTCTCGGAGCGATCGGTCTACTTCGCGGCGGTTGGCCTCGGACTCCTCCTCGCGGTGGCGGTTGGAGGCGGAACCGGGTCGTGGCTGCCGGTGCTCCTGCTCGACACCGCCGGGGTCCGCTTCGGAGTCCGCGACGCCCTCCTCCAGGCCGACCTCGGCGTGTTTGCCGCCGGGTTGCCGTTCTGGGAACTTCTCTACGGGCGGTTGGTCGGCCTGGTGGTTCCGGCCCTCGTCGGCGTGGTCACGGTCGCTGCCGCCGGGGGCGCGCTCAAGATCGTCGATCGACGGTTCTGGATCGCCCGTCCGGTGCGAACCCAGGTGGCGCTCCTGCTCGTCATGACGGCCCTGCTGGTCGGCTGGGGTCAGGTGCTCGAACCGTATCGACTCGCCGCCACCCGGAGCGCCTCGGTCGGCCCGTCGGAGTTTCTGCTCCGAACCACGGTGGCCCAGGTCCTCGTGCTGATCTCGGTCACGGCCGCCGTCCTGAGTTTCCTCTGGGGTGTTCGGTTCCGATTCGTGGTCGCCCTGGGGGGCTGGGTTGGGCTCGGACTCGCGTTCCTGGGCGGGACGATCCTGGTCCAGTCCCGGGCCACCGAGTCGCCGTTAGGCGCCTCGGAACTCGTGCCGCTGCGGTCGGTCGATTCGGTGGCCTATGGCATTCGCCTCGACCGCGCCCGCCGGCCGACGCCGTCGGATTCGACCATCGACGCGTCGCTCTGGGACCGCGACGTCGTGGCGCGCCTGGTCGGGAGCGACAGCGTGGCGGTCACCGATGCCTGGCCCGGCACCGTGTCGGTCGCGGGACGAGTCGAACGGGTCTGGTTCGCGGTCCGTCCCAGTCCGAAGGGGGGCGAGCACTCGGTGGTGGCCGTGTCCGACCGCCGGATCGGTCCCACCGGCGGGATCGTCACCCTGCAGCGCGGCGACGACTCGTTCGCGCCCGGCGTGCTCCCCTACGTCACGATGTCCCGCCACCACGCCTGGCCCGGCGCGCCGGAGTTCGACCTCGCGCCGGCCGCGGCGGGGGTGGCTCTCTCGAGTACCCCCCGGCGGGTCGCCATTGCCTGGAGTCTGCAGACCGGGATCGTCCTTCGAGCCGCGCCGAACCAGCGCCTCGCCTGGCGCCTCGATCCGCTCGATCGGCTCAGCGGCATTGCCCCCTTCGTCAACTGGAGCCGCCCCCGGGTGGTCGTCGTCGAGCGCGACGTCTACTGGGTTTCCGACGGGTATCTGACCGTCGAGCGGTTCCCGTCCAGTCGGACCGTTCCGTGGGGTGCCGACGAGGTCGGGTACGTGCGCGCCGGCTTCCACGGGGTCGTCCGCGCCCGCGGCGGCGAAGCGCGGATCTACCTCCGCCCCGACGCCGACTCGCTCGCCACGGCCTGGGCTCGTATCGTCGATCCGCTGATCGAGCCGGCCGCGGCCCTGCCGGTCGCGCTCGCGGAGCAGGTGGGCGCGCCGGCCCTCGGGACGATGGTGGCGGCCCAGGTCCTCCAGGGCGGCGGGTGGCTGGGGCGCACCGCGGCCCGGATCGGGCGCCAGTTCTTTCCGGTGGAAGACCTCGTCAACGCGGGCCAGGCGGCCGACCCGCACCGGGTTCCGTTCCTGAACGACGACGGCAGCCGGGTCATCGGGCTGCTCCGCGCGGCCGGGCCGGAACAGCCGGAGCTGCGGTACTTCGAGGTCGACTCGATCCGGTCGGTGGCCGCCCCGCGCGACCTCCAGCAGCGATGGGACCGGTTCCCGTTCTTTCAGCAGCTCCGCGACTCGGTCCGGGCCGCCGGGTCGGAGTTCCAGCCGGGGATCATCCGCTACCTCTCCGTCGGCGATACCCTCGTGGCGGTTCAGCCCAATTACGCCATCGGCCCGGGCGCCTCGCAGGGCGGGGTCGTCCTCGTCAACGTGGCCCTGGGCCAGCGGCTGGGCGCCGGCAGGACCGCCGAGGAGGCCTGGCGCAACCTCCGGGGCGAGGCCGCGCCGGCGCCGGTCGGGACCGACGTCGGCACCCGGCTCGAGGAGGCCCGCGCCTGGCTCGACCGAGCCGATGCCGCCCTGAAACGCGGCGATCTCCTCGAATTCGGCCGGGCCTTCGCCTACCTCCGCGAGCTGCTCCGGCCCGGGGGCTCGGTCCCGCCCCCCGTACCGTAAGTCTCGGTATTGTTTAGGCTTAACTCCCCGGCTACTTTACCCCCGCGCCAAACCCACAGGGCGGGGACGATCCCGACCCGACGAGTCTTCAATTCGATTCCCATGACGAGGGGAACGTGAATCTCCACGAGTATCAGGCCCGCGAGCTGCTCAAAGCCGCCGGGGTGCCCATGTTCGATGGCGGCGTGGCCTCGACGCCCGCCGAAGCCGAGGCGATCGCCGCGCGCCTCGGCGGCACGGTCGTCGTCAAGGCCCAGGTCCACGCCGGTGGTCGCGGCAAGGCGGGCGGAGTCAAGCTCGCCAAGACCCCGGCCGAAACCCGCGAGCACGCCTCCCGCATTCTCGGGATGACGATCAAGGGCCTCGTCGTCCAGAAGGTTCTGGTCGTGCCGGCCGCCGAGATCGCCTCGGAGAGCTACGTCGGCCTCATCATGGATCGGGAGTCGCAGCGCCCGCTCTTCATGGTCAGTCCCGCCGGTGGCATCGACATCGAGGAAGTGGCCGCCAAGACGCCGGAGAAGATCCACCGGCTGGCCGTCGATCCGCGCTACGGCCTGCTCGGCCATCAGGCGCTCGGATTGGCCCTGAAGCTCTACCAGAATTTCGACCAGGTGAAGGTGGCGGCCAAGATCATGGACCAGCTCTACCGGGTCTTCGTCGCCAACGGCGCCTCGCTGGCGGAAATCAACCCGCTCGCCACCACGCCCGAGGGCAAGGTCATCGCGCTCGACGCGAAGATCTCGATCGACGACAACGAACTCGATCGCCGGCCCGACCTGGCCGCGCTCCGGGACGAGACGGCCGAAGCGCCCAGTGAAGTCGAGGCCCGCCGCGCCAACCTGACCTTCATCAAGCTCGAAGGCAACGTCGGCTGCGTCGTCAACGGCGCCGGTCTGGCCATGGCCACGATGGACCTCGTCAAGTACTACGGTGGCGAGCCCGCCAACTTCCTCGACATCGGCGGCAGTTCCAATCCCGAAAAGGTCGTCAACGCCCTCAAGATCATCACCGCCGATCCGGCGGTGAAGGTGATCCTCTTCAACATCTTCGGTGGCATTACCCGGACGGACGACGTCGCCAACGGCATCGTCACCGCCACCCGCCAGTTCAAGGTCGAGGTTCCGATCGTGATCCGGCTCACCGGTACCAACGAGCAGGAAGCGGTCAAGATCCTTCAGGGGGTCGGCATGAAGGCCCTCAACGACATGGACGAGGCGGTCAAGCAGGCGGTCGCGCTCGCCAAGGAGGCCAAGTGAGCATTTTCGTCAACGCCTCGACCCGACTGGTGGTGCAGGGGATCACCGGTCGTGACGGCTCGTTCCACTCCAAGCAGATGATCGCCTACGGGACCAACGTCGTGGCCGGCGTGACCCCGGGCAAAGGCGGCCAGACGTTCGAGGGCAAGGTTCCGGTGTTCGACACCGTGGCCGATGCCGTCCGGCAGACCGGCGCCAACACCTCGGTCATCTACGTGCCCCCGATGCTCGCGGCCGGCGCCATCGCCGAAGCCGCCGATGCCGGCATCTCGCTGATCGTCTGCATTACCGAGGGCGTTCCGGTCATCGACATGACCAAGGTCATGCCGCTGGTCCGCGAGAAAGGGGCTCGGTTGATCGGCCCGAACTGCCCCGGTCTGATCACGCCCGGGGTAGCCAAGGTTGGCATCATCCCCGGCCAGATCTGTCTGCCGGGCCGGGTCGGTCTGGTGTCCCGGAGCGGCACCCTGACGTACGAGGTGGTCAATCAGCTGACCCGCAACGGGATCGGCCAGAGCACCTGCGTCGGGATCGGGGGCGACCCGATCATCGGCACCAACTTCATCGACGTCCTCGCCGCCTTCCAGGCCGATCCGGATACCGACGCCATCGTCATGATGGGCGAGATCGGCGGCACCGACGAACAGAAGGCGGCCCAGTACGTCGCGCAGCATGTCACCAAGCCGGTCGTCGGCTTCATCGCGGGGCAGACCGCCCCGCCGGGCCGGCGGATGGGTCATGCCGGCGCCATCGTGTCCGGCTCGTCCGGCACCGCGGCCGAGAAGATCGCCGCGTTCAAGGCGGCCGGGTACGGCATCATGGAGCGGCCGGCCGATGTGGTCGGCCTGATCAAGCAACGCCTGAAGAAGTAGAGGATCGTCATGGCTGGTCGTCACACCCTCGGCATCGTCAAGCCGGATGCCGTCGCCAAGGGCAACCTTGGCAACATCGTCGCCCATCTCGAGAAGGCCGGGTTCGTGGTCCGGGCCGGGAAGCTGCTCCGGATGTCCCGGGCCCAGGCTGAGGCGTTCTACGAGGTCCACCGGGGCCGGCCGTTCTACGCCGAGCTGGTCGAGTTCATGGCGAGCGGGCCCTGCTTCCCGATGGCGCTCGAAAAGGACGACGCCGTGAAGGCTTTTCGGACCGCGATCGGTGCCACCGATCCAGCCGAGGCCGCGGCGGGGACCATCCGCAAGCTGTACGCGGAGTCCAAGGGCAAGAACGCGGTACACGGGTCGGACAGCGACGAGAACGCCGCCCGGGAAATCGCCTTCTTCTTCTCCGAGGCCGAGCGGGCGGGGTTGTGGGGCTGACCGCCCCGGCTGACTTGTCCTAAACGCTTTTCCCGGCTAGCTTTACGGGCTATGCTTCGGGTTGACATACGCGACCTCCGCCGTGGTCCGGTCGACACGGCCGGGGTCGTTCCGGCCACCGATCCCCTGTTCGAGGGGCTCGATCTTTCCCTGGCCGAGCCCTTGGTGGTTTCCGGCGTGCTCGAGGCCACCGGGCGGGGAGATTTCTTCTGGCGGGGGCGGTTGGGGACCCGGGTCAACGCCACCTGTCGGCGTTGTCTCAAGGAGTTCGTGGTGCCGTTCGACAGCCCGGTCGATGCGCTGTTTACCCTCGATCCGGACCTCCAGGACGACCCGAGCGTCTACCCGTTGTCGGAGCCGTTGACCCACGTCGACGTCACCGGGGCGATCCGCGAAGAACTCGCCCTCGCGCTGTCGAGTTATCCGTTGTGCCGGGAGGATTGCGCCGGCCTGTGCCCCAAGTGCGGGGCTGACTTGAACCAGGGCCCCTGCAGCTGCGGGGGGTCCGCGTCTCACTGAGGATCGTATGGCGGTACCGAAGAGAAAGACCTCGAAGTCCCGCAAGCGGATGCGCCGCAGCCACCATTCGGCGGCCGGCATCCCGCTCCAGGCGTGTCCGCGGTGTGGGTCGCCCCGGATTCCGCACCGGGTTTGCGGCTCCTGCGGCTTCTACGCCGGCAAGAAGCGTCTCGAGGTCGAGGACTGACGCAAGTGGTTCGCGTCGCGCTCGACGCGATGGGTGGTGACCACGCGCCTTCGACCGAAGTCGAGGGCGCGGTTCGCGCATTGGCGGAACTCCCACCCAATTTCGCCATTCAGCTGGTCGGTCAGGCGGCCGCGGTCGAGGCCGAACTGGCCAAGTATCCCGACGTCGACCGGACCCGGATCGCCGTCGTCGACGCGCCGGAAGTCATCGGGATGGCCGAAAAGCCGCTCGAGGCGGTCCGGAAGAAGCGGAAGAGCAGCATCGTCGTCGGCCTCGGACTCCAGGCGGCCGGCCAGGTGCAGGCCTTCATCTCGGCGGGCAACACCGGGGCGGTGCTGGCCGCGTCGACGATCGTCCTGGGCCTCCATCCCGGGGTCGAACGCGCCACCGTCGGGACCCTGCTGCCCACGGTCGAAGGACCGGTCCTGATGCTCGACGCCGGGGCCAACGTCGAGTGCTCCGCCCGCGAACTCGTCGGCTTTGCCTATCTCGGCACCCTCTACGTCCGCGACATCCTCGGCCGCCCCAATCCCGCCGTCGGGCTGCTCAACGTCGGCGAGGAAGAGGGCAAGGGCACCGCGGTCGTGAAGGAAGCCCACCAGTCGCTCAAGCAGGCGGCGGGCATCAACTACGTCGGCAACATCGAGGGCCGCGACATTCTCGGCGGGCACCAGAAGCTCGGCCGGGTCGATGTCGTCGTCTGCGACGGGTTCGTGGGCAACGTCGTCCTCAAGTTCTACGAGTCGGTCCTCGGCCTGGTCCGCCACCTCGCCGAACGGGAAGGGCTCTGGGATCGGCCCGAGGCGCGGAAGGCCTTCCGGATGCTCGACTACTCGCAGTATGGCGGGGCCCCGCTCCTCGGGGTCAAGGGCAACTCGATCATCTGCCACGGAAGCTCCAACGCGAACGCCATCCTCAACGCCATCCGGGTGGCGGTCCAGGCGGCCGAGATCGATCTCAGCCAGCACATCGGAGCCGAGTTCGCGTCGCACGCGGGAACGGCGTGATGCGCGCGCCGATCGCTCGCCTGGCCGGAATCGGCGCGGCCGCGCCGGCCACCGTCGTCACCAACGCCGACCTCGAAAAGACCCTCGACACCTCGGATCAGTGGATCGTCGAGCGCACCGGGATCCGGGAGCGCCGGGTCCTGCAGCCCCACGAGACTCAGTCCGACCTGTTCGTGGCCGCCGCGCGTGACGCGCTGACCCAGGCCGGGGTGCCGTTCCAGGCCGTCGACACGATCATCTGCGGAACCTGCACCCCGGATCGCCGGCTGCCCGCCGCCGCGTGCGACATCCAGGCCAAGCTCGGCGGGGGCACCGCCGCCGCGTTCGACGTGGTCGCCGCTTGCCCGGGCTGGCTCTACACGCTGACGGTGGCCGAGGGGCTGATCGCCGCCGGCAGCAGCAAGAAGATCCTGGCCCTCGGCGGCGATCGGGTCTGGTCGATCGTCGACCGCGAGGACCGCAACACGGCGGTCCTCTTCGGCGACGGGGCGGGGGCCGCCCTGGTCGTGCCCGCCACCGACGACCGGGGCATCCTGGCCACGGCGCTCGGCGCCGACGGGACGCTGGCCGATCTGCTCCACATTCCAGCGGGCGGCTCCAACGAACCCCCGAGCGAGCAGAACGTCCGCGACCGGCGGATCTACGTCCAGATGGCTGGCCGCGAGGTGTTCAAGGTGGCGGTCCGCCGGATGGCGCAGGCCTGCCATCAGGCGCTCGGCAAGGCCGGGCTCCGGGCCGACGACATCGATCTGCTGGTCCCGCATCAGGCCAATCTCCGGATCATCAACGCCACCGCCGGCGAGGCCGGCGTGCCGCTCGACAAGGTCATGACGAACGTCGATCGCTACGGCAATACCTCGGCTGGGTCGATTCCGCTGGCGCTGGTCCAGGCGGAGCGGGAGGGGCGCCTCAAACCCGGCATGGTCGTCCTGTTGGTCAGCTTCGGCGCCGGGTTCACCTGGGGCGCGGTGGTGGTCCGATGGTGAGCGTGCTGCTGTTTCCCGGCCAGGGCGCCCAGAAGGTCGGGATGGCCAAGGATCTGGCCGACCGGTTCCCGGCGGCGCGCGACACCCTGGCGGCCATCGACGAGGCCCTCGGTGTCTCGCTCACCCGGATCATGTGGGAAGGGCCGGAAGACGAACTCCAGCAGACCCTCAACACCCAGCCCGCCATCCTGGCCCATTCGGCCGCGGTGCTCGCCGTCCTGGGCGACCGGATCGGCCCCGTGGCGGGCGCGGCCGGCCACAGCCTCGGCGAGTACAGCGCCTACGTCGCGGCCGGATCGCTGACCGCCGTCGACGCGGCCCGCCTGGTGCGGCGCCGGGGTGAACTGATGCACCGCGCCGGCGCGGAACGGCCCGGCGCCATGGCCGCCGTCCTTGGCCTCGACGGCGGCCGGGTGGCCGAACTCTGCCG
>JAEUJH010000558.1 GCA_016794825.1 Gemmatimonadota bacterium | reverse complement strand
CCAGCCACCGCAAACGTGAGGGTCTGATCGGGCACCGAGTCCCGGTACACGCCGGCCAGCGCCGTCAGGGAGTCCGGCGCCAGGGCAACGGTCGGTCCGGGCGCGGGCTCGGTGGCCGGCAGGCCCAGGAGCCGGATGGCGATCTGGTTGGCGTAGCCCCCGGCGTTGGCGGTGCCGGCGTTGCAGAGTACCGCCACCGAGAGTCCCTTGTCGGGCCACCGCGCCAGGTAGGTCCGATACCCCGCCGTCGCGCCGCCATGGGTCACGGCCCGAGTTCCGCGGAACGTGCCGACGCCGAGGCCCAGCGCGTACTGGATGGGCGAGCCGTCGCTCAGCTTGCCGGGGGTCTCGAGCATCCGGACCAGCTCGGCGCCACCGGGCACGGTGCCCCGGGTCAGGGCCTCGTTCCAGGTCAGGAGATCGCCCACGGTGGTCAGGAGGCCGCCGTTGCCGTGCACGTTGGTGAACGGCATGTCCTGGACCCACCCACCGGGGCCCCGATCGTAGGCCGTGGCCCGGTCGATGACCACCTTGCGGTAGTCGTCGCGCCACTCGGTCTGTCGCATCCCGAGCGGTTGGAACAGCTCGTCCTTGGAGAATTTGGCGAACGACATGCCCGAGACCCGCTGGACGATGATGGCCGCCAGGGCGTACCCGGTGTTGCTGTAGAGGTACTCCGCGCCGGGCGCGAAATTGAGCCGTCGCTGGTGCGCCACCAGATCGAGGATCCGGGCCAGAGTGTGGACCTCGGCGCCCGGCGGGAAGCCCTGGAGGGCCAGCAGGCCCCATTGGTCCCGCAGGCCGCTGGTGTGCTGGAGGAGATGGCGGATCGTGATGGTGGCGCCAAAATCAGGTACTTCGGGCAGGTGGCGGCGAATGTCGTCGTCGAGCGAGAGCTTGCCCCGAATGGCCAGGAGCGCCACCGCCGCCGAGGTGAACTGCTTGGCCACCGATCCCGACTCGACGACCGACTCGATCCGGAGCGGAACCCGGTATTCGAGGTTGGCCATGCCGTAGGCCCGGCTGATCCGGGTCCCGGCCGAGTCGACCCCCACCGTGCAGCCGGGGCCCTGGGTGCTCCGCCATTCGACGAAGACCGAGTCGAGTATCCCGGCCGTGGTCTGGCCAGCCAGGGAGGCGGGCGCCATCAGGGCCGCCAGGGCAAATCCTTGCCATCGGGTCATCGGGTCCACTCCTCGAGGGGGATCATTGGGAAACATCGGTCGCTGGCTCCGCCGTCGCCACCCGGGGCCCCGGCCCCACTTGGCCCGTACCGATCCGCCTTTGGTGCGGGTGACGACGGCGACGCTCGCTTTCGTGCGCCGCGGCAGGCCCCAGGCCCAAAGCGGGTCCCGGTCGGAGTAGCTACCATACGGGATCATGTCCCAGACGTTTTCTCCGGCCGATCCGCCGGTCCCCGGTCTTACCACGGCCGCGGCGGTGGCGGAACGGGCCCGGTCCGGATCGAACGCGCTGCCCGAGCGTCGGCCGGTGCCGGCCTGGAAACGGCTCGTGGCCCAGTTCCGGAGTCCTCTGGTCCTGGTGCTGCTGGTGGCGCTGGCCCTCGATCTGGCGCTCTGGTTTGGCGAAGGCGGCGCCGGCGTGCCGCTCGAGGCCATTGCCATTGCCGTCATCCTGGTGGCCAACGCGGCCCTCGGCGTCTGGCAGGAAGCCAAGGGCGAAGGGGCCCTGGCCAAGCTGCGGCAGCTTACGGCTCCGATGGTGTGGGCGTTTCGGGACGGCGCGCTGGTCCGGCTGCCGGCGGTGGACCTGGTGCCCGGCGACGCCATCCGCCTCGAGGCCGGCGATCGGGTGCCGGCCGACGCCCGGCTGACCGACGCCCGCGATCTGGCCCTGGACGAGTCGACCCTGACGGGCGAGTCGCTGCCGGTGTCCCGCCGCGCGGGCGACGAGGTCTCGTCCGGGACCCTGGTG
>JAEUJH010000531.1 GCA_016794825.1 Gemmatimonadota bacterium | reverse complement strand
TCGTCACCGGCTGGCGAGCCGGAGTAACTCGCCACCGGCTGCAGGGTGCGGGGGCGACGTGCCTGGCGGTTGCCGAGCGCCCGGTCGGCGGCGATATTGTATCCGCCTAAGCGGATACAATCCCTTGCCCGCGCTCCAATCGCTCCGTGCCGCCGATCGCCTCTTCCGGGCCCTGGCCGATCCGACCCGGCTCCGGCTCCTGAATCTCCTCGTGGCCGGCGAACTCTGCGTCTGCGACATCATGGAACTGCTCAGCCTGCCGCAGTCGACCGCCTCGAGGCACCTGGCGTACCTCCGACGGGCGGGGCTGGTGGAGACGCGGCGGGCCGGCAAGTTCGCCCACTATCGATTGGTGGCGGGGCCGGCGCCGTTGGAGCGGCGGGTGACGACGTGGATCCGGGGGGCGGTGCGGGAGGTCCAGGGAATGGCGCGGGAACGGGCCCGCGCGGCGGCCCGGATCCGTCAGCGAGAGGAGGCTCCATGTTGAACGACCCGACAACCCCCCGACGACTCGAGGGGTTCGAGCGCTACCTGACCTGGTGGGTGCTGGCCTGCATGGTGGCCGGCCTGGCCCTGGGCCGCGGGTTGCCCGGGCTCACCGCCACGCTGAGCGGCCTCGAGTTCCGCGAGGGGTCGCGGGTCAATCTCCCGATCGCGATCCTGATCTGGCTCATGATCTACCCGATGATGCTCCGGATCGAGTTCAAGGCGGTGGCCGGGGTGGCGACCCGGCCCAAGGGGCTGCTGGTCACCCTGTTCGTCAACTGGCTCGTCAAGCCGTTCTCGATGGCGCTCCTCGGGTGGTTCTTCCTCGAGCAGGTGTTCGGGGGGCTGATCGCGCCGGACGCGGCGCGCGACTACACCGCGGGGCTGATCATCCTGGCCGCCGCGCCCTGCACGGCCATGGTGTTCGTCTGGAGCTATCTGACCAACGGCGACCCCGCCTACACCCTGGCCCAGGTGGCGATCAACGACCTGATCATGCTGGTGCTGTTCGGGCCGATCGTCATGCTGCTGCTGGGGGTGGCCAACGTGGTGGTGCCGCCAGCCGTGCTGGTGACCTCGGTGGTGGTCTTCATCGTCATTCCGCTGGTGGCGGCCACGCTGAGCCGGATCTGGCTGATCCGGACCCGGGGGCTCGAGTGGCTCGAGGGCCGGTTCCTCCCCGCGTTGCGGCCAGTCACCCTCGGCGCCCTCCTCCTGACCCTGGTGCTGATCTTCGCCTTCCAGGCCGACAACCTGCTCGCCAACCGGCTGGCGGTGGTCCTGATCGCGGTGCCGATCATCGTCCAGGTCTATTTCAACTCGGGGCTGACGTACCTCCTCATGCGGGCGCTCAAGGTGCCGCATGACGTCGCGTCGCCGGGGGCGCTGATCGGCGCCAGCAACTTCTTCGAACTGGCGGTGGCGGTGGCCATCACCCTGTTCGGCCCCGCGTCCGGCGCCGCCCTGGCCACGGTGGTCGGGGTCCTGGTGGAAGTGCCGGTCATGCTCTCGGTCTGTCAGCTCTGCAACGGGAGCCGTCGCTGGTACGAGCGGGCGCTACCCGCGGCGGGGAAGGGGTGAGGCCATGCGCTACGCCCTCGTGTCCGACATCCACGCCAATCTCCCCGCGCTCGAGGCGGTCCTGGCGGATCTGAACTCGGCCAAGCCGGTCGACGCCGTCTACCATCTGGGCGACCTGGTCGGCTACGCGCCCTGGCCCGACGAAGTGGTGGCGGCCATCCAGCGGGCCGGGATCGCCGGCATTGCCGGCAACTACGACTCCACGGTGGCCACCGACTATCAGCATTGCGGCTGCCGCTACGAGGATCCGGTCCAGGAGGCGTTGGCGCACGAGAGCTACCAGTGGACCCGGGAGCGGGTGTCCGCCGGGACCCGGGCGTTCCTGGGGGCGCTCCCGTTTCGGCTCGACCTCCTGCCGTTGGGCGGCCACCTGGCCGGTCCCCGGCTGGTGCTGGTGCACGGAACCCCGACGCTCAACACCCTGTATTGGACCGAGGACCGTCCCGACGATTTCTGCCGGAAGATGATCGGCATCGCCGGCCTCAAGGCCGGCGATGCCCTGGCCTTCGGTCACACCCACAAGCCCTGGACCCGGGAGGTCGACGGGGTGCGGCTGGTGAACACGGGAAGCGTGGGTCGGCCCAAAGACGGCGATCCGCGGGCCGGCTACGTGGTCGTGACGATCGGCGCGGGGCCGGTGGAGGTGGAGTTCCGGCGGGTGGGGTACGACGTCGAGCGAGCGGGCCGGGCCATCGTCGAGGCGGGTTTGCCCGAGGCGTTTGCCACCTTCCTCAGGACCGGGGGT